>NZ_FSRG01000003.1:0-300000 GCF_900129975.1 Halodesulfovibrio marinisediminis DSM 17456 | reverse complement strand
CTGTGCAATTTCAGCGCGGGCAGCATCAAGAGCCGAGAAAGCTTTCTTGGCATATTTATACAGAATTGTACCCGCTTCTGTAGGCAGAACGGTTCGCCCCATCCTATCCAAAAGCGGGACGTTTAACTCAGACTCAAGAGCTGAAACATGAGCACTTATAGTCGGTTGCGATAAAAAAAGGTCTTTCCCTGCGCGGGAAAAACTCTGCAACTCATAAACCTTACAAAACGCTTCTAACTTTCTGTAATCAATCATATCTATTGAATACATCGAAAAACAAAATACTGCAACAGACATAAAAAAAGGCCGTTGTAAAACAACGGCCTTTGATATGCATAGTGCGATTCAGTATAACAGATTATTCAGCTGCGGTTGCAGCTTCTACAGCCTGTTTAACTGCTTCGTCTTTCTGTTCCTTGCTCATAGGAGCTGCGGACTCAGATTCTTCTACACCGGGCTTGCGGATAAGTTCAATAACAGCCATAGGTGCGTTATCGCCTTTACGTGGAGTAGAGAGCTTAATAACGCGTGTGTAGCCGCCTGGTACACCTTCGAAAAGCGGTCCGATTTCATCGAACAGAGCCTTAACGAGCTGGTGAGAACCAAGAACTTTGTAAGCCTGACGGCGAGCATGAAGATCATTGCGTTTAGCAAGAGTAATCAGGGGCTCAACAACGCCACGCAGGCTTTTAGCTTTAACCACGGTGGTACGAAGAGAGTAATGAGTCAGCAGAGACTTCGCCATGTTACGGAACATAGCCTTGCGATGTGCAGGAGTTCTGCTGAATTTCTTTCCAGATTTGCTATGCCTCATTTTGCTGCTTCCTCTTCAACCAATCCTGGTATTTCTTCTCAAAGCCTTCAACTTGCATGCCGAAATCCAAACCCATTTCGCCAAGTACACGACGGATTTCATCGAGTGACTTACGGCCAAAGTTTTTGGTTTTAAGCATTTCAGATTCAGTGCGCTGAACAAGTTCACCAACTAATGCAACGTTTGCACTCTTCAGGCAGTTAGTAGCACGAACGGAAAGTTCGAGCTCGTCGATGCCTTTGAAGAGGTTTTCGTTCAGACCGCTATCAGCAGCAGCCTGTTCGTTTTCTTCTTCAGAGATACGTTCGTCGAAGTTAATGAAAACAGAGATCTGTTCTTTAATGATCTTTGCACTGTAGGCAATGGCATCCTCAGGGGAAACTGAACCATCAGTCCAAACCTCGAGGATGAGCTTGTCATAGTTGGTCATCTGGCCGACACGGGCCTGCTCAACAGTGTAGGCAACCTTGCGAACTGGAGAAAAACTTGCGTCAAGTTTGATAAGACCAATCTCATCGCTAAGTCCTTCGTGCATGTCAGCTGGCACGTAGCCCTTACCCATTCTGATTTCGAGTTCAAAGGTAACTTCTTTGTCCTCGGTCAGAGTAAACAATGGCTGTTCCGGATTGAGAACCATTACGTGCTGGTTGCCCTGAATGGCTTCGGCGGTTACAGCGCCCTGCTTGTTCACTGTGAACTCAATACGCTGAGGCTCTTCAGTGTCCATAGCAAAACGTACTGACTTAAGGTTCAGTACAATGTCAGTAACATCTTCAAGTACACCTTCAATGGTGGTGAACTCATGATGTACGCCAGACATTTTTACTGCAACAGCGGCAGCGCCCTGAAGGGATGCAAGTAACACTCGACGCAATGAGTTACCGATAGTGTTACCGTACCCACGTTCGAGAGGCTCGCATACAAACTTGCCGTACTGAGTGTTGCCTTCGCCGATACGCGCAATGGTGTCCGGTTTAACCAACTCAGACCAGTTGCGAGTATTAATAGTTCTGTCGCCTTGTTTGATGAGCATGCTTTAAACCCGCTTATTTGGAGTAGAGCTCGACAATCAGCTGTTCTTGAATTGGGAACTGAATGTCTTCGCGCTGAGGCAGAGCCTTAACGGAACCCTTGAAGTTAGGGGCGTCAACTTCCAGCCAATTTGGACAACCGCGACGAGCGATAACTTCCTGAGCTTCCGCCAGAACTGGATCTTTACGATGTTTTTCTACAACAACGATTTCGTCACCAACTTTCACCTGCATAGAAGGAATGTTTGCCTGACGGTTGTTGAGTGTAAATACGCCGTGACGAACCATCTGACGAGCCTGCTGACGGGAGTTAGCATAACCGAGACGGTAAACCACGTTGTCAAGACGACGTTCGAGAAGAGCGAGGAGGTTTTCACCAGTAACGCCTTTCTGCATGTCAGCCTTTTTAAAGTAGCTGCGGAACTGCTTTTCGAGAATGCCGTACATACGACGAACTTTCTGCTTTTCGCGCAGCATTACTGCGTAATCGCTTACTTTTTTACGAGCACGACCAGCCTGTCCAGGTGCGTATGGACGACGGTCAAATGCGCATTTATCAGTGTAACAGCGATCGCCTTTCAGGAATAACTTTGAACCTTCGCGTCGACAAATACGACACTTAGCACCATTATATTTAGCCAAAACAATCTCCTCTTGTATTAGACGCGACGTCTCTTAGGTGGACGGCAGCCATTGTGAGGGATCGGGGTTACGTCACGAATGAACGCAACCTTGAATCCAGCAGCGTTGATAGCACGCATGGCGGCTTCGCGACCGGTACCTGGACCTTTGACGTAGATACCGACAGTACGCATTCCGTTTTCCTGTGCTTTTTTAGCTGCAGTATCAGCTGCAACCTGAGCAGCAAACGGAGTAGACTTACGGGAACCTTTAAAGCCAGACTGGCCTGCGGATGCCCAACTTACTGCGTTACCACGGGTGTCGGTAAAGGTAATAATGGTATTGTTGAAGGTAGCCTGGATATGGGCGATCCCTACGGGAATATTCTTTCTTTCTTTTTTCTTGCCCGTACGCTTGGGTCTAGCCATAACTATACTCTCTCAACTAGATTAATTGATAGATGGGGTTGGGAACCTCATACGAGCTTAGTATGACTAAGCCGTGATACGCCGGGTCTAAGGAGTTGCATCATCTGAAAGCACCCTTAGCTCGGGAGAGATTCCACGCCTGATCCTACATGAGGATGGACTTACTTCTTCTTCTTACCAACAACAGCTCGACGTGGACCTTTACGGGTACGTGAGTTGGTCTTAGTGCGCTGACCGTTCACAGGAAGACCGCGACGGTGACGAAGACCACGGTAACAACCGGAGTCCATAAGACGCTTAATGTTGGAAGAAACTTCACGGCGGAGGTCACCCTCTACCTTGTAGTCCTGCTCAATAACTTTACGGATCTCGTTAACTTCTTCTGCAGTCACGTCATCAATATTACGTGTCCAGTCAACACCAACGGTGTCGAGGATCTGGAGAGCGGTATGACGACCGATGCCGAAGATGTAGGTAAGAGCGATATCTGCACGCTTACCTCTTGGGAGATCTACACCTGCAATTCGAGCCACAATTTACTCCTGGTATGCTTAGCCCTGACGCTGTTTATGTCGGGGATTTTCGCAAATGACTCTCAGGATGCCCTTGCGCCGGATAACCTTGCACTTAGAGCACATTTTCTTAACTGAAGGCCTGACTTTCATCTTTGACTCCATAGTCTGGATCTTCTGACACAACAAAAACTGAGCTTGAACAAGCCCAGAACTGAGGTCAGTAACACCAAGTTCCACAAGTAGTCAACACAAATAACAAGTATTGACTCAATTAATCAGACAAACTCAAAATAACTGGGCCGTCTGATGTAATAGCAATAGAATGCTCAAAATGAGCAGAAAGCTTTCTATCTTTAGTAACTGCAGTCCATTTGTCGTCAAGAATATCAACGTCATATGAACCTTCTGTTACCATAGGTTCAATGGCAATAACCATTCCAGCTTTCAAAGGGAGCCCCGCAGAGCCCTGCGGAACAAAGTTAGGAACTTCCGGCTTTTCATGAAGCTTACGACCAATGCCGTGCCCAACGAAACGACGGACAATACCGAAACCATGGGATTCAGCATGTTCCTGAATAGCTCTGGAAACATCATTAAGATTATTTCCAGGACGAGCTTGCTCGATGCCCAACATGAGAGACTCACGAGTTACATCGATAAGCTTTTGAGCATTTTCCGATACAGCTCCTACCGCAAAAGTCCTGGCGTTGTCACCATAAAAACCTTCATAGCAGACACCAACATCAAAGGAAACTATATCGCCCTCTTTCAACTCGCGATCAGAAGGAAAACCATGAACGATTTCTTCGTTAATTGAGCAGCATAAAGAATACGGGAATCCATAGAGACCAAGGAATGCTGGTTTGACATTGAACTGTTTACACAAATTCATTGTCAGCTCATGGAAAAAGATAGTCTTAACGCCTGGGCGAACATGTTCACCCAGGACGTCAAGAATGATAGCACCAATTCGATTGGCCTCCCGAAGGAGGCCAATTTCTTTCTCATTTTTTAAAAAAACACCGCGGTATTTTTTCACTTCTACTTTCTACCTTTTTTGGACTTACTCATAAGCCCTTCATACTGGCGAGAGATCATGTGAGACTCAACCTGTGACATAAAGTCCATAGCTACCCCAACGATAATCAAAAGACTTGTTCCACCAAAATAGAACGGAACATTGAGTTTTGCAATGAGAAGCATAGGAAGTACACAGATTGCCGCGATGTAGAAGGCACCCCAGAGTGTAATTCTGGAAAGAACCTTATCAATGTACTCTTTGGTTTTTATACCCGGACGGATGCCAGGAATAAAGCCACCGGAGTTCTTCAAGTTTTCAGCAATGTCTTTTGGATCAAAAACAATTGCAGTATAGAAGAAACAGAAGAATACAATGAGAGCTACGAAAATGATGTTATATATAATTGTCTGCGGAGCGAACCATGCTGAGAACTGCTGAATCCACTCTACATCCGGTGCAAATGTACCGATTGTAGCCGGGAACATAAGCAATGAGGATGCGAAGATTGGAGGAATAACACCAGCGGTGTTAATTCGCAGTGGAAGGTGAGTTGTCTGACCGCCGACCATTTTTCTACCCATCTGACGCTTAGCATAATGAATAGGGATACGGCGCTGACCACGCTCCATAAAGACGATGAATGCCAAAACGGCAGCCATGATGGCAAGGATGATAATACCAACAAAAATGCTGAGTTCACCCGCACCAACGAGGTTGAAGGATCTAAGCAGGGCACCCGGAAGACCAGCAATAATACCGGCGAAGATGATTAAGGAAATACCATTCCCAACACCTTTTTCGGTAATTTGCTCGCCGATCCACATAATCAAAACGGTACCTGCAGTAAGCGTGATGATAGTGGTGAGTCGGAAAGCCCATCCGGCTGTAAGTACAACTGGTGCGCCAATTGGACTGGTCATACTTTCCAGACCAAATGCGATACCCAAGCCCTGAATAATGGTAATCAAAACTGTACCATAACGGGTGTACTGGGTAATCTTCTGACGACCAGAAGCCCCCTCCTCTTTCGCCATACGCTTAAGATCAGGTGAAACTACCTGCATAAGCTGCACGATAATAGAGGCAGAAATATAGGGCATGATGCCGAGGGCGAAAATCGACAGATTACGAAGTCCGCCCCCGGAAAACATGTCAAACAGGCCGAACAGGGTGTTTTGAACGCTGGCAAAGAAATCAGACAACGCTGCTGTGTCAACACCTGGAACAGGTACATGAATACCGATACGGTATACAGCGAGTAAGAAGAAGGTCCACAACAATTTCTTTTTCAGTTCTGGCTGTTTCGCCAGATTATCAACACCACTGAGCGCCACGTTTTACCTACCCTTCAAGCGCCTTGGCTTCGCCGCCGGCGTTTTGGATTTTTTCAAGTGCAGAAGCAGTGAACTTGTGAGCTTCAATAGTCAGCGCAGCAGAAATTTCGCCACGACCGAGAATTTTTACAGCTGCACCGTTCTTAGCAAGACCGCGTGCGTAGATGTCCTCGAGGGAGATAGAGTTCTGACCCTCAAAAGCTTCAACAAGGCGATCAAGATTGATCACGTCGTATACTGCTTTAAACTTAGCGTTGGAGAAACCACGCTTAGGCAGACGACGAGCCAGAGGCATCTGGCCACCTTCGAAACCTGGACGAACGCCGCCACCAGCACGAGCATTCTGACCTTTATGACCTTTTGCTGCAGTCTTACCCCAGCCAGAGCCGGAGCCACGACCGATACGACGACGCTGCTTGCGTTCCTCTTTAAATGGGAAAAGTTCATGAAGTTGCATTACTCCGTAACCTCCACCATATGAGAAACTTTAGCAATCATACCGCGCACTGCAGCATTGTCCTTAAACTGTTTTTCCTGACGGATCTTTTTCAGGCCCAGAGCGTCCAGTACAGCACGCTGTTTAGGGAGAGAGCCGATCCGGCTACGTACAAGTTTAACCTTGATCATGGCTATACCTACTTCCTAGGAGCTTCGAGCTTCTTACCGCGCAGAGAGCCAACATAGTCAGCACTGCGCAGGGATGTCAGACCAGCCATGGTTGCACGGAGTACGTTATGTGGGTTGTTGGTACCGATAGCTTTTGCAAGAATATCAGTTACACCAACAGCTTCCATGATCGCACGTACCGGGCCACCAGCGATGATACCAGTACCTTTTGAAGCAGGCTTCAAAAGTACACGACCAGCGCCAAATCGACCTAATACCTCATAAGGCAAGGTACCGTCAACCAATGAGATCTGAACCATGTCTCTTTTTGCACGCTCAGAGGCTTTACGCAAAGCTTCAGGAACTTCCTGTGCTTTACCGAGGCCGAAACCTACATTGCCCTGACCGTCGCCAACTACAACCAATGCGGAGAAGCTGAAACGGCGACCGCCCTTTACAACTTTCGCAACGCGGTTGAGATAGACAATCTTTTCAATCAAACCGAGTTCGTTTTGTTCCATGACTATACCTATACCTGTTAGAATTGCAGGCCTGCTTCACGAGCTGCATCAGCAATTGCCTGAATGCGGCCATGATAGATGTAGCCGTTACGGTCGAACACGACGCGCTCGATTTTCTGTTCCTTAGCGAGGCGAGCGATTTCGGTGCCAACCTTGGCTGCAGAAGCCTTGTTGGATTTAAGAGCTTCGCCGTCTTTGCTAAGAGTCAGTGTGGAAGCTGCTGCAAGGGTTACACCTTTGCAGTCATCCACGAGCTGAGCGTAGATATGCAGGTTAGACCTGAAGACAACGAGACGCGGACATTCAGCAGTGCCTGAAATCTTTTTGCGGATGCGAACTTTACGACGCAACCTTTTTTCGTTCTTGGACTTCATCTGTCTACACCTGCCTATTTACCTGCAGACTTACCGGCTTTGCGGCGGATCTGCTCATTATCGTATTTAATGCCCTTGCCTTTGTAAGGTTCTGGCGGACGAACACGACGAACGGTAGCTGCAAACTCACCTACGAGCTGCTTATCGATGCCGCTAATTGTCAGCTTGTTACCCTCAGCTTTTGCCTCGAGTCCTTCTGGAAGAGGCATAGAAACTGGATGGGAGAACCCAACTGCAAGTTCAACATTGTTTCCCTTTACCGCAACTTTGTAACCAACACCGTTAACTTCGAGAGTCTTGGAGAAGCCTTTGCTTACACCTTCGATGCAGTTAGCAATGAGAGTGCGGCGGAGACCGTGCTGTGCACGTGCTACGCGGGACTCATCTTTGCGGGTAATTACTACGTTGCCATCAGCAATTTCGTAATTGAGGGTAGCTTCTACAGGGGTAGAAATGCTGCCCTTAGGGCCCTTTACATTAATAGCTTCGCCAGCAATCTTAACTTCAACGCCGGAAGGGATTGCTACTGGCTGCTTACCAATACGTGACATGACTGCACCCGCTACCAGATTTCGCAGAGGATTTCGCCGCCAGCATTAGCTTCTTTAGCAGCGTTTCCTTCTAGTACACCACGGGAGGTGGACAGGATACAAATACCGAGACCGTTCTGAACGGATGGTACATCCTGAGCACCTACGTAAACACGACGACCTGGCTTAGAGATACGCTTGAGGCCAGCGATTACAGCTTTACCTTTTACGTATTTCAAAGTGATCTTAATTTCACGATCTTCAACAGTGTAGTCGTTTACGTAACCCTCAGCCTTGAGGATGGAGGCAATGGATTCCTTCATCTTCGAGCGCGGCACACTCACTTCCTTATGAAGGGCCAAGTGCGCGTTGCGGACACGGGTAAGCATGTCAGCAATAGGATCAGTCAGCATCTAAAACTCCTTGTGACTTACCAGCTCGATTTACGAACGCCTGGAAGCTCGCCGCGCAGAGACATCTGGCGGAAGCAGATACGGCAAATGCCGAAGCGACGCATAAATGCGCGTGGGCGTCCACAAATAGGACAACGATTATATGCACGTGCACTAAATTTAGGCTTACGTGCAGCTTTTACTTCAAGAGACTTACGAGACATCTTTGGTTCTCCTTACTTCTTGAAAGGCATTCCGAGCTGATCAAGCAGGAATTTGCCTTCTTTGTCAGAGGAAGCGGTAGTAACGATGGTGATGTTCATACCGAAGGCATTATCAACACGATCTGCTTCCATTTCAGGGAAGATGGTGTGTTCTTTAATACCTAAGGTAAAGTTACCACGACCATCAAAACCACGATCAGGGATACCGCGGAAGTCACGTACACGAGGCAGTGCAAAGTTAACGAGCTTATCGAGGAAGTCCCACATTACTTTACCGCGAAGAGTTACACGACAGCCAATTGGCATGCCTTCACGCAGTTTAAAAGCAGCGATAGACTTCTTAGCACGAGTAACAACGGCCTTCTGACCAGCAATGGCGGTAAGAGCAACAACAGCATCTTCGAGGATTTTGTTGTTAGAGCTTGCTTCGCCAAGGCCGATATTGAGGGAGATCTTTTCCAGCCCGGGAACCTGCATAGGTCCTTTGTACTGGAACTCTTTCTGCAGGGCCGGCACCACGTTATCTTTGTAGATCTTATTCAGACGGGTCATCGTCTTTCACCCTACCCAAGAATTTCGTTACACTTCTTGCAGAAGCGCACTTTTTTACCGTCTTCGGTGCGGCGGTAACCTACGCGAGTAGGTTCAGCACAAGCACCACACATGACCATTACGTTGGAAACGTGAATAGGCATTTCTTTTTCGACGATTCCACCAGGCTGCTGTGCATACGGGTTCGCCTTAGTATGGCGCTTAACCATATTTGCACCTTCGACAACTACACGATCTTTCTTACGAAGGATCTTAGTAACCTTGCCGATTTTGCCTTTGTCCTTACCGGAGGTTACCATGACCTTGTCGTCTTTATGGATACGATACTGTTTCATGGTTGCTCCTACAATACCTCAGGTGCGAGGGATACAATCTTCATAAAACCTTTACCGCGAAGTTCGCGTGCAACTGGTCCGAAGATACGTGTACCAACAGGCTCGCCCTGTTTGTTCAGCACAACTGCTGCGTTGGTGTCGAACTTGATGTAAGTGCCATCTACGCGACGAATTTCTTTCTTCGTGCGCACAACAACAGCTTTCATCACGTCACCTTTTTTCACCTTAGAATGAGGCATAGCCTCTTTCACGGATACTACGATGATGTCGCCTACGGAAGCATAACGGCGTTTAGAACCGCCGAGTACTTTAATACAAGCAACTTTTTTGGCACCGGAGTTGTCCGCTACTTCAAGAGTAGATTCTACCTGAATCATAGCAAACCCCTAAACGGCTTTTTCCAAAATAGAAACGAGATGCCAGCGTTTGTTGCGACTGAGTGGACGGAACTCGATGATTTTTACTTTATCACCCATTGCACACTCGTTGTTAGGGTCGTGAGCAGTAAACTTCTTACGACGACGAATGTACTTTTTAAGAAGAGGGTGCTTTACGAGTGTCTCAACGCGAACAACAATAGTTTTGTCGTTCTTGTCACTCACAACAGTACCAACGAGCGCGCGACCCTTCCGCTGTTCAATAGCTTCGGACATTTTACGCTCCCTTTTCCTTCAAAATGGTCAAAATACGTGCAATAGCACGTTTTGTAGCAGGAATACCGGAAGTATTATCAAGCTGTGCAGTTGCATGCTTGAAACGCAAGTCAAAAAGTTCCTTGCGTGCTTCTTCCAGCTTAGTGTTGAGTTCTTCAACGCTAAGTTTTTTAAGTTCTGCGGCTTTCATTCTAGAGCCCCTCCTTAACCACGATAGTAGTCTTGATAGGAAGCTTGTAAGATGCACGTTTCAGCGCTTCTTTAGCAAGCTCGATATCAACACCCTTGATTTCGTACAGGATACGACCAGGCTTAACAGGTGCGTACCAACCACATGGAGCACCCTTACCTTTACCCTGACGAACTTCGAGAGGTTTAGAGGTCTTTACGTGATCCGGGAAGATACGGATCCAAACTTTACCACCGCGTCGAATGTGACGGATCATCGCAATACGAGCAGATTCAATCTGCTGGTTGGAGATCTTGCCATGTTCGAGCGCTTTCAAACCGATGTCACCGAAAGCAATGCTGTTGCCACGGGTAGCTTTACCCTTAAGGCGACCAGTCTGCTGCTTACGGAATTTAGTCTTTCTAGGCTGAAGCATTACTGCCCTACCTCACTGTCAAGGATTTCGCCTTTGTAGATCCAGACTTTAATACCGATGATACCGTAAGTGGTAGAAGCTTCTGCAAAACCGTAGTCGATATCAGCGCGCAGAGTCTGAAGCGGAACCTGACCTTCACGGTACCATTCGGTACGTGCGATTTCGGCGCCTGCCAGACGGCCAGCACAAGACACTTTGATACCTTCTGCGCCAAACTTGCGAGCCATAGAAACGGTGCGTTTCATAGCGCGGCGGAAAGCAACACGGCGTTCCAGCTGCATAGCAACGTTTTCAGCTACAAGCTGAGCATTGGTTTCAGGGCGACGGATTTCGTTTACTTCGATAGAGAATTCGCGCTTAAATTTGCCACGAAGATCAGCACGAAGCTTTTCGATTTCTACGCCCTTACGGCCGATGACAATACCCGGACGTGCTGTGCTAAGAATAAGACGAACTTTTCCGCCAGCACGTTCGATTTCAATGTCAGCAATACCTGCATGATACAGGGCCTTTTTTACGTACTTACGAATCTTGCTATCTTCGAAGACAAAGGCAGGATATTCTTTTTTGCTGAACCAGCGGGATCTCCAGTTCTTGTTAAAACCAAGACGGAAACCATATGGATGTACTTTCTGTCCCATAACTGTATCCTAACTTTCTTCGAGAATGACAGTGATGTGGCTGGTACGCTTCAGGATGCGAGTTGCGCGACCCTGTGCACGAGGCATAAAGCGTTTCCAGGTTGGACCCTCGTTGACGATAACCTGTTTCACCACGAGAGCATCCACATCAGAGCCAGGCACCTGTTCGGCGTTGGCGATTGCAGAGTGCAGCACTTTATTAATTACAGCTGCACCTTTGTTCGGGGTGAACTTAAGGATATTTACAGCGTCTTCTACTGGCAGACCCACGATGTTTTTAGCAACAAGACGGGTTTTGCGTGTAGATACGCGTACGAACTTGGCGGTTGCTTGAGCTTGCATATTACTTCACCTGCCCTAGCGTTTAGCCTTGCTCTTTTTGTCGGCAGCATGGCCGTAGTAAGTGCGGGTCGGGGAGAATTCACCGAGTTTGTGACCTACCATGTTTTCAGTCACGAATACTGGGATAAATTTCTTACCGTTGTGAACCGCAAAAGTAAGGCCTACCATTTCAGGAAGAATCATGGAACGACGGGACCAAGTCTTGATCACGCGGCGATCGCCACTTTCCTGAGCCTTCTCAACTTTTCGGAGAAGATGGTCGTCGACAAAAGGACCTTTTTTAAGAGACCTAGGCATTTTCTACTCCTACTTCTGACCGCGACGCTTAACGATAAGCTTGTTGGAAGCTTTCTTCTTGTCGCGAGTCTTGTAGCCTTTGGTAGGTACGCCCCATGGGGTAACCGGATGGCGACCACCGGAGCTACGACCTTCACCACCACCGAGTGGGTGATCGATAGGGTTCATTGCAACACCACGAACTTTCGGACGGTTACCGAGCCAGCGGTTACGACCAGCTTTACCGATGCGAATTTTTTCGTGAGTTACGTTACCAACCTGACCAACAGTTGCGATACAGGTCAAGAGAACCTTGCGAACTTCACCGGAAGGCATACGCAAGAGAGCATATTTACCTTCTTTAGCAACGAGCTGTGCATATGCACCAGCAGCACGACAGAACTGACCGCCACGGCCTGGAGCAAGCTCGATGTTGTGAATGATGGTACCAACCGGAATCTTGCTCATTGGAAGAGCGTTACCAGGTTTGATGTCTGCAGTTTCACCTGCAATAACAACATCACCCTGTTTTACGCCAACTGGAGCAATGATGTAACGCTTCTCGCCGTCTGCGTAGTGCAGAAGTGCGATACGAGCGGAACGGTTAGGGTCGTATTCGATGTGTGCAATAGTTGCAGGGATATCGAACTTGTTACGTTTAAAATCGATGATACGGTAAAGACGTTTGTGTCCACCGCCACGACGACGCTGAGTAATACGACCGTAGTTGTTGCGACCTGCTTTTTTGGACAGGCCTTCAGTCAGAGACTTCTCAGGGGTGCTACGAGTGATTTCCTCGAAAAGGGAAATAGTCTGGGAGCGACGACCCGGAGAAGTAGGCTTAAGCTTACGAACAGCCATTGCTTACACTCCCTCGAAGAATTCGATTTTTTCGCCAGCGGCCAGAGTCACGTACGCCTTTTTGAAGCCAGAGATCTGACCGACGGTACGGCCATGACGCACTCTAGGCTGTGGGCGACGTTTCACTACGTTAACACCTGCAACTTTTACGTTGTAGGCTTCTTCTACTGCCTTCTTGATCTCAATTTTGTTAGCAGATGGTGCTACAAAAAATGTAACCTGCTGTGCTTCTTCCTTAAGGAAGGTAGCTTTTTCAGATACAAGCGGCTTGATGAGGATCTTAGTATAATTCATGTGACCCTACCTCTACTTCAGTCGTTCCTGAACGGATTCAACAGCACCTTCGAGCAGAACAAGCTGCTTGTGACGGAGCACGTCGTATACGTTCAGCTGCTCAACAGACTGTACAGTGATGCCTGGGAGGTTACGTGCGGAAAGAACGAGCTTTTCATCAATGTCTTTTACAACGATGAGTGCTTTGTTCAGACCGAGTGCCTCAGCAACACCAGCCATGAGCTTTGTCTTTACTTCTGGCAGTTCGATGCCATTAACGACCATGAGATTCTCACCAGCAAGGCGGGAAGACAGAGCCATTTTAATAGCAAGGCGACGAACCTTTTTATTTACCTTAAACCCATAGTCACGAGGCTGTGGGCCAAAAATCACAGCACCACCACGCCAGATTGGGGAACGGGAGGAACCAGCACGAGCACGGCCAGTACCTTTCTGACGCCAAGGTTTAGCGCCACCGCCACGTACATCGGAGCGGCCCTTAACTGCGTGGGTACCTGCACGCTTAGCTGCACGCTGTGCGCGTACAACAAGGTTCAGGATCTCGGGTTTTACCTCGACCTCGAACACTTCAGGAGCAAGAGTGATTTCACCAGCTTCTGCTTTGTTCTGATCGTATAATTTTACAACAGCCACTGTAGTACCCCTTTACTGCTTACGTACCAGTACAAGGCCATTCTTAGGACCAGGTACTGCACCCTTAACCAGGATGAGGTTCTCATCGGCGCGAACAGCGACGACTTCGAGGTTAGATGTGGTCTGACGAACGTTACCCATGTGACCAGGCATTTTTTTGCCTTTGAACACTTTACCTGGGAATGTTGCGTGACCAATGGAGCCTGGGGAACGATGCACTTTTTCGTGACCGTGGGATGCAGGCATACCACCGAAGTTCCAGCGCTTCATTACGCCCTGGAAGCCTTTACCAATTGTAGTGCCGGTCACACGAACTTTTTCGCCTGCAGCGAAGATCTCTGCAGTGATGTCCTGACCAACTTCCAGTTCTGGTGCTTCCTCGAGACGAATTTCGCAAGTGTTGCGGAACAGACCGCGGCCAGCTTTCTCAAAGTGACCACGCATTGCTTTGGTTACGTGCTTTTCTTTAGCATCGCCAAAAGCAATCTGTACTGCATTATATCCGTCAGTAGCCGCATCTTTTTTCTGGATTACTGGACATGGACCTGCTTCGATAACAGTAACTGCAACAGCAGAACCATCGTTAGCGAAAATACGGGTCATGCCTACCTTGCGGCCCAAGATTCCTAATTTCTCAGTCATGATTACCTCTCGCTAGAGTTTAATCTCAACGTCCACGCCAGCAGGTAGACTGAGCTTTCCGAGAGCATCAACTGTCTGTTGAGTAGGCTCAAGGATATCCATAAGACGCTTGTGGATGCGCATTTCGAACTGCTCGCGAGACTTTTTGTCTACGTGTACAGAACGGTTGACCGTGAACTTGTGAATGTTTGTTGGGAGTGGGATTGGACCAGCAACCCCTGCACCCGTGTTGCGCGCCGTATCAACGATCTCTGCCACAGCCTTATCAAGGATGCGGTAATCGTAAGCTTTAAGCTTAATTCTGATACGATCACTGCTAACAGTTGTCATAGTTTATTACTCCATATTAGGGATACGAGACCCTTACCTGTGATCATCCCGTGAGGGGGAATGATCCTAACTGCAATAAGCAGAAATTTC
Source organism: Halodesulfovibrio marinisediminis DSM 17456 (assembly GCF_900129975.1). Taxonomy (NCBI): domain Bacteria; kingdom Pseudomonadati; phylum Thermodesulfobacteriota; class Desulfovibrionia; order Desulfovibrionales; family Desulfovibrionaceae; genus Halodesulfovibrio; species Halodesulfovibrio marinisediminis. The sequence goes on along the minus strand of NZ_FSRG01000003.1, from coordinate 285,335 downwards.
CTCACGATGGTACAAGATGAAATCTCTGTAAAGTAACGGCTAAACAGATGCATCTTGCCCTAGTAACGACAGAGGACAGGTGAACTCGTTCTGAGTTCGAAATTTGTCTTTCGTAAATAATGGAGAAAAGAAGAGAGGGAATTGTGATGAGTGACAAGCCTACCCAGCCTGACAACATCCAAAGACCTCTACTCCACTATCTGCGAAGAACGCCCAAATGTCGTCAGCCTAGCCTGCGTATGATTGATAGATACAATATACGCAAGGGGCCCGCAGGGGTTCCAAGATGCAAGTGGTAAATACACTTTAAATTGTATGTGCACCTTACAGCAAAACACGGTCTTTGCTGGAACGGCACGACATAATGCAGCATCAAGAAACGCCTGCAAATGTCAAAAAACAGCAGAATGGGCTCAACCCATTCTTAACCTCCAAATTTGTGAGGAGGAGTTTTGAAGCTTGAAACAAACAGTGTTCGCCTCAAGCGAGAAAGACTTATATGTGAGACCAGCTTTAACGTCAACACCTTTTTCGCATTTTTTTTAATGCGGTGTTGAAATATACTTAGCCTACCCTTTCTAACCAGAAAAGCTCCGGCCATCTTACGATGACCGGAGCATTATATCGCCTGATTACTCAGGTACTAACCCTTGCTGCTGATGATTTCTTCAGCAATGGAGTTAGGTACAGGCTCGTAGTGATCGAACTGCATGGTGAAGTTCGCACGACCCTGGGTTTTGGAACGAAGGTCAGTTGCGTAACCGAACATTTCGGAAAGCGGAACCATCGCATCAATAACCTGAGCGTTAGCACGGGTGTTCATACCCTGTACGCGACCACGACGACCGTTAAGGTCACCCATTACGTCGCCAAGGTATTCTTCAGGAGTTACAACCTCTACGCCCATGATAGGCTCGAGGATCTGAGGACCAGCCTTCTTACAAGCTTCTTTAATTGCCATGGAACCAGCAATGTAGAAAGCCTGCTCGGAGGAGTCAACGTCGTGGTAAGAACCGAATACGAGGTTTACTTTAACGTCAACAGTTGGGAAGCCTGCGTATACGCCGGACTTCAGTGCTTCCTGAATACCTTTGTCTACTGCAGGGATGTATTCTTTAGGAATAACACCACCAGTAATGGAGTTAGTGAACTCGTAACCTTTTTCTGGGTTAGGCTCGATTTCAATAACAACATGACCGTACTGACCGCGACCACCAGACTGCTTAGCGTACTTGTGATCTTCTTTAGCAACCTTAGTGATAGTTTCACGGTATGCTACCTGCGGCTTACCTACGTTAGCGTTAACGCTAAATTCGCGGGTAAGACGGTCAACGATGATGTCGAGGTGAAGCTCACCCATACCGGAGATAAGGGTCTGACCAGTTTCGTCATCACCTTTAACGCGGAAGGATGGGTCTTCTTTAGCGAGCTTAGCAAGAGCTGCGGACAGAGCGTCACGGTCAGCTTTTGTTTTAGGCTCAATAGCAACTTCGATAACTGGATCTGGAATATCGAGAGACTCGAGCACTACTGGACGATCCATCGCACAGATGGTGTCACCAGTAGAGATGTTTTTCAGACCTACAACAGCTACGATGTCACCAGCGTATGCTTCTTTGATCTCTTCACGTTTGTTAGCGTGCATCTTGAGAAGACGACCAACACGTTCTTTTTTACCGGTGTTAGAGTTAAGAATGGTCATACCAGACTCAATTTTACCGGAGTAGATACGGGTGAAGGAAAGGTGACCAATGTATGGGTCAGAAGCAAGCTTGAACACGAGAGCGGAGAAAGGCTCTTTGTCGTCACATGGACAAGGGATTTTCTCTTCTTCGTTATCTGGGTTTGCGCCTTCCATTGCTGGAATATCAACCGGACTTGGGAGGTAATCAACTACTGCGTCGAGCAGTGGCTGTACGCCCATGTTACGGAATGCAGAACCGCAGAATACAGGAACGATGGAACGGGAAATAGTAGACTTACGTACTGCAGATTTAATTTCTTCAACAGTGAGTTCTTCACCGCCGAGGTATTTTTCGAGAAGAGCTTCGTCTTCTTCTGCAATTGCTTCCATCATTTCCATGCGTTTTTCGTCAAAGAGGTCCTGCAGGTCTGCTGGAACTTCTTTAACTTCAAACTCAGCACCTTTGGTAGCTTTATCGTAGTAAACAGCATCGCCGGTTACGAGGTCAATAATGCCTTCAAAGTGGTCTTCAGCACCGATTGGAATCTGGAGAGAAATAGGCTTAGCACCGAGACGCTCGGAGATCATGCCTACTGCACGCCAGTAGTCGGAACCGATACGGTCCATTTTGTTGATGAAGCAGATACGAGGTACACCGTAACGGTCAGCCTGACGCCATACGGTCTCAGACTGAGGCTCAACACCTGCAACAGCGTCAAATACACAAACGGTACCGTCAAGAACACGGAGGGAACGTTCTACTTCCATGGTGAAGTCAACGTGACCAGGGGTGTCAATGATGTTTACGCGATGGTCATTCCAGAAACAGGTAGTTGCAGCAGAGGTAATGGTAATACCACGCTCTTTTTCCTGTTCCATCCAGTCCATAGTGGACTCACCTTCGTGTGTTTCACCAATTTTATGAGATACACCGGTGTAGTAGAGAATACGTTCTGTAGTGGTAGTCTTACCCGCATCAATGTGGGCCATGATACCAATGTTTCTCTGTTTTGATACAGCTATTTTACTAGACACAGTCAGCTCCTCAGATTACCAGCGGAAATGAGCAAAAGCTTTGTTAGCTTCAGCCATACGATGGGTGTCTTCTTTCTTCTTCACAGCACCACCACGGCTGTTGAACGCGTCAAGCAGTTCGCCAGACAGACGTGCAACCATGCCCTGCTCGCCACGACCGCGTGCATAGGTGATGATCCAACGAATAGAAAGAGAAACCTGACGGTCAGGACGAACTTCAACTGGAACCTGGTAAGTTGCACCACCAACACGGCGGGACTTAACTTCCAGATGAGGTTTTACATTTTCAATAGCTTTCTCAAAAGCACGAATTGCATCTTCGCCGGTTTTTTCAGCGAGAACGTCGAGTGCTTTGTAGAAGATTTTTTCTGCGGTGCTCTTTTTACCGTCAAGCATCAGACGGTTAACAAAACGAGCTGCCAGACGGCTTCCGTATACTGGATCTGGCAAAATCTCACGCTTAGGTACGGGTCCTTTACGAGGCATATCTATATTACTCCATTAACTACTTACTTAGGACGCTTCGCGCCGTACTTAGAACGGCCCTGGCGACGATCTGCAACACCCGCGGTATCAAGAGTACCACGTACGATATGGTAACGTACACCTGGTAAGTCTTTTACACGACCACCACGGATCATAACAACAGAGTGTTCCTGCAGGTTATGACCTTCACCAGGGATGTAGGCAGTTACTTCGATGCCGTTGGTGAGGCGTACACGAGCTACTTTACGCAGCGCGGAGTTAGGTTTCTTAGGTGTAGTGGTGTAAACACGAGTACAAACACCGCGGCGCTGTGGACAAGCCTGCAACGCTGGGGTTTTCTTACGTTTTACAACCTTCTTACGTTCCTTACGGATAAGTTGGTTGATAGTGGGCATTTTTCCTCCAAAGGAATTAATCAAAGTCGTTCGCTTAGTACAGGATGAGCAGCCCCGTTGTGTGGTGCAACTCAAATCACAACAAAAGCACTACCTAACCTTTAGTGGAGAACTAAAAGTTAGTTAGCCGCTCATCTATTCCAAACGGGGACTCGATGCAGCCCAGCAGCCCGCTCGGCATCGATAGTCAGACCCGTGAAATTTCGAATCAGGTACTTACGTCTTTTTCTTATGGGGTTCAAGTAATTTTTTCTATTTTTTTTCATATAATAATGTTGCTAACCAAAACAACGCCCTAATCATTTTATTAACCCCTCTTGTTCTATTTTTCACAAGAATTACACCCTCTCGAACGTCTTAATATACCAAATTTTTTACCTTCATTTGTACAATTATTCTCAAGCAACGACATTTCCCCTATTATTTTATTTTTTCTTGACAGCAACTGAACCTCTCAAGCACTTGATTTTCAAGGGTTAAAAAAGTTGACTTTTTACTCTTGACTTTTTGTCTATTTTTTCACAAACCATTCTCAAGCACTAAGCAGAATTTTTACAGACACAAGCGCAATCGTCTATCTGCTCAGTGTGATTACAAGATTGGCTTTATGAAAAACCAAATCGGTTATTCACAAGTTACAAACTTTTATATTCCGGAGGAAGGAAGTTATGTCTAAACTGGTAGCCCCACATGGTGGTAAAGGTCTCGTTTGTTGCCTGCTCGAAGGCGCAGAACTCGAAGCTGAAGTAAAAAAAGCTGAAGGCCTCAAAAAGCTCGACATCTCCGCTCGTGCAAAAGGCGACCTTATCATGATGGGTATCGGTGGCTTCTCCCCACTGAACGGTTTCATGGGTAAAGAAGACTGGAAGAACGTTTGTGAAAACTTCACTCTCGCAGACGGCACTTTCTGGCCTGTACCAGTTACCCTCGACGCTTCCAAAGAAGAAGCTGACGCAATCGCAGTTGGTGAAGAAATCGCTCTCGTTCGCGACGGTATCGTATTCGCTACTATGAAAGTAGAAGAAAAATTCGAAATGACCGAAGCAGACAAAAAATGGGAATGCGAAAAAGTTTTCAAAGGTGAAGGCGAAGAGTCTGCTGAAGACGTTTTCTGGAAAATCGCTCTTGAAGATCACCCTGGCGTAAAAATGGTTATGGCTCAGAAAGAAGTGAACCTTGCTGGTCCAGTTAAAGTTCTTTCTGAAGGCGAATACCCAGAAGAGTACAAAGGTGTTTACCTCCGTCCTGCAGAAGTTCGTGCTATGTTCGAAGAACGTGGTTGGTCTGAAGTTGCTGCTCTCCAGCTCCGTAACCCAATGCACCGTTCTCACGAATTCCTCGCAAAAATCGCTATCGAAGTTTGTGACGGCGTGCTCATCCACTCCCTCATTGGTAACCTCAAGCCAGGCGACATCCCTGCAGACGTTCGTGTAAAGGCTATTGACACTCTCGTTGAGCACTACTTCGTAAAAGACAACGTAATTCAGGCTGGCTACCCACTCGACATGCGTTACGCTGGTCCACGTGAAGGTCTGCTCCACGCTACTTTCCGTCAGAACTACGGCGTTAACAACATGCTCATCGGTCGTGACCACGCTGGCGTTGGTGACTTCTACGGTCTCTTCGAAGCTCAGGAAATCTTTGATCGTATCCCTACCCCAGCTGATGAAGGCAAAGCACTTCTTTGTAAGCCAATGAAAATTGACTGGACCTTCTACTGCTACAAGTGTGACGGCATGGCTTCTCTCCGTACCTGTCCACACACTAAAGAAGATCGTGTTATCCTTTCCGGTACTAAACTTCGTAAAGCACTCTCCGAAGGCGCTGAAATCCCAGATCACTTCGGTCGTGACGAAGTTCTCGTTATCCTTCGCGAATACTACGAAGGTCTTACCGAGAAAGTTGAAGTTAAAATGCAGGGCGCAGCTTCCGGCGAAGCAATGTAGCTTTAACTATGCTGATTATAAAAGGGGGATCGGTTATCCGATCCCCCTTTTTTATTTCCAAGTCAGCCAATTCTGTATCATTATATATAGCTATGTTAAAAGTTAATCAGCTAACAACCGAACAATATAAAAAAACTCTAGCGCTACATCGAAAAACACCTAGGAATATACTTCCATGCATCGCGCATAGAAACATCATATTCTAACGCCTTGGAATCCAAACTCTCCAAATACCGCCAATAAGCATTTGAATGATTTGGATGACGTACGTGCGCCAATTCATGCAATAAAATATACCGTAACAGCTCTGTCGGCAGAAGCATCAAACGAGCATTCAACGAGATTGTTCCACGACTGGAACAACTTCCCCATCGCCCTTTTTGAAGCCGTATTTGAACCTTTTTATAGGGAATTCCAACCTCTATAGAAACGTCTTCCAACAATTCCGGCAAGTACTCTTTTCCACATCGTACAAGCCAACAGCGAAGTAACTCGACCTTTTCACTCTCCGCAACGACATCAGGAAGCAAAACTGCCCGTTGTGTTTCAATTGACAACAATCCGGTGGTCGTACGAATAATCTTTTCTGCATCAACAAGTTTCTCAGAAATTGTTACGGCAGGCACAGACTGAATACTATACTCATAGCCCATCGACGGAAGAACTATTTGTTCTGGAACCAAGGGAGGTAGTTCTTCTATACGCTCTGGCAGATCAAGCCTTCTTGCGGCATTACGAATCCAGTCAGTACGTTTTTCGAGAATAGATGGAAGCCATTTAGTTTTAAAGGTCTCTGGAACCACAATTTCAAGTCCTTTTGACCGTGTAACCTTCAACCGAACATGTTTCGCACGCTTACTGCGAGTCAACGTGTATTCAAGGGTTCCATCATCGTTAAAGATCAAACCAATTCCTCCCAAACATAAAAATCGAGCTAATCCCTTTACCCGCATTTGCAATCACAGTACAGTCACCAAAATCGTGCGGCTAATCAAGTTCACAGCCAAGCCAGACTTTCTTACGAATTCTGGCAAAACAACACAACGATCTACTGTAACCTTCTGGAGATTTTTGCATGTCCCTTTCTAAGCGATCTGCATTCGGTCCTGCACTTGTTGCCATTGCCGGAGCAATTTTTTGTGCATTAAATGCAACACAAAATCTAGACTCTATCTGCATCACAACTGGCTGCGAAATTTTTAAGGACGTTTCAGTATTCGGAATTTCGTTATGGTGGATTGGTACGGCACTATTTACCACTCTCGCTCTACTAAATATTTTCAACTTTGCAACCACAGCCCTATTACTTGCCTTAACAGCAGTAATTATCGATCTCGGTTTTCTTTTGCTGATGATCTTTACAGCTCCCTGCGTCCCATGCCTTGGCTTTGCCGCCATTCTTTTCCTGCTGTTCTTTATGCAGTGCTCCATTCTAAAGCGTCGATCCGCACTGGTTATTCCACTTCTGGTAGTGTGGGCACTACTCTTTACACCAAATGTATTTTCAACAGTTAACGAAGAAATCGGCACATGGGCCATCTATGGCAAGCAGCAGTCTGATGTTCAGGTTTTCTTTTCACCTAGTTGCTCTACTTGCGTAAAGCTAGTACCAACCCTCTCCCAGAATGCTTCAGCAAACATCACGTACTATCCAATTGCTGAAAACGATGGGGACTTAGAAAAAATCTTCCTGATGCAAAAAGCAGTCAGCGAAGGCACCTCTATGTACATAGCCTTCAATAGGGCTATTCGCAGCACTGATGACTCAGTGAGATTGCCACTTTTGACCCGTCTGGAGCTTCATTGGAATCTTTTTAGAAATAAATCCAAACTTGCATCCATAGGGGTTAGTCGCATTCCTGTGCTCATTACAAACGGCGTTCCTCGTTCCTTACTTTCCAATAAAGAAAAGCAAGAAACCAAAGGGGATGTGCTGGATTTCACTGATGACTTTTCCGGTTGTTCAGAAGGCAATGAAGAACCTTGTGAGTAACTAACATTCCCTAGTTATTTTCTTTTCAGGCAGGCTGGTTGTCCAACCAATCCAATCGAATGTGTTGACGCAACCATGTAATCACATTATGTGAAAAAAATCATTTGAAACCGAGGGGCAGCGGGTAAGCACTATCACTCCTTGATGTCATACTTTTTTTTGGCAAATTACTTGGACAAATAGTGAAAAACGCTTTATAGGGTCTCCCGCTGGATTCCTTTTAGACCAAGCGAAGTAAGTCTATGCGACACCAGTTACAAGCTATTTTTTCTGAACATAAACAAGAGATTACCGAAGAATGGGTTTCTGCCATTTTCGGTACCTACGACATCGATACTGTAGGTTTCCTGCGCAGTCAGGATAATGCTTTTTTAAACCCTGTAGGGAACAAGACTAAAAATGCAGCTACAATTCTTATCGGTGCTCTCGTGGATGATAATTTAGACAGCGACGTCGTTACTCCGGCGGTTAACGAACTGATTCAGGTTCGCGCTATCCAGAAATTCGAAGCAGATCAGGCTATGTCTGTTCTCTTTGTTTTAAAAAGTATCATCCGTAAACACATAGTCCCCAAACTTTCTAAGTCCGAAGAATTTGCTGATCTTCTGGAACTAGAATCTAAAATAGATTCTCTGGCACTTGTGGGATTCCGTATTTATTCGGAATGCCGAGATAAAGTACAGAGAATGCGCGTTGATGAATTCAAAAGGAAGCACTTTCAGCTCTTGAAGAGAGCAGAACGTATATTGGAGAAACCGGTTGGGGAACCGGAATCATAACAACCAATAGCCTAGCAGCGAGGTAACGGAATGATTATTTCACTTCTCGCGGTTATTGCCTTAGGTATACTTGCCTGGATGGGATCAATGATGGGATTCCAGTATGTTTTGGCAGTTTGTTTACCTTACACAGCAGTAACCGTATTCCTTGTAGGTTTCGCATGGCGGATTTTAGACTGGGCAAAGCGCCCTGTTCCGTTCTGTATTCCTACTACAGGTGGCCAACAGAAGTCCCTTCCTTGGATTAAGCCTGCCACCCTCGATAACCCGTCCAATAAAGCGGGTGTTTGGGGACGCATGATCCTTGAAGTACTTTTGTTCCGCTCCCTGTTCCGCAACACTAACGTTTCAATCGAAGGCGACCGCGTAGTCTACTGGTCCTCTAAGTTCCTGTGGCTCTTCGCACTCATCTTCCACTACTCTTTCCTTATTATTTTTGTACGTCACTTCAGGTTCTTCGCTGAGCCGGTACCTTTCTTCGTGAATGGTGTCGAAATGCTCGACGGCATCCTGCAGATTGGTGCTCCACGTCTGTTTATGACTGGTCCACTGATTCTTGTAGCGCTTGCATACCTGATTGGCCGCCGTCTCTTTAATCAGAAAGTGCGTTACATCTCTCTTTTGAGCGATTACTTCCCACTTTTCTTGATTTTCGGTCTCTGTGCTACCGGCATTGCAATGCGCTACTTCCTCAAAGTAGACATCGCAACTGTTAAAGTTTTTGTAATGAGCCTGCTCCACTTCGCACCGGATACAGCAGCTCTCGCAAAAATCGGCAGCATTTTCTACGTACATATGTTCTTCCTTGCAGTACTCCTTATGTACTTCCCGTTCAGTAAGCTTATGCATGCTGGCGGTGTATTCCTTAGTCCGACCCGTAACATGGCAAACGACAGCCGCATGAAGCTGCACGTAAACCCATGGAACCCGGAAAAAGTATACCGCACATACGAAGAATACGAAAACGAGTTCAGGGTGCCTATGTTTGAGGCAGGTCTCCCGGTAGTGAAGAAACCGGAGGATAAGGAGTAGTTATGTCTAACATACCATCCGCTGAAGAGCTGATCAAAGTCAGCTACGATATGCCAAGTGAAAACTGGATGGACACCAAGCCTGAAATCACTGAGGGTGCGGTGGCATATCCAGCTAAGAAAGCGACCATGGAACCTCTTGGGATGCCTAATCCACACGATTGGAACCCATTTGAGGAAGATTGGCACCTCCCTGAAAACTGGGAAGAAATCATCTACAACGGTTTAAAAGAACGTCTTGAAAAGTACCGTTCTCTTAAACTTTTCATGGACATCTGTGTTCGCTGTGGTGCCTGTGCTGATAAGTGTCACTACTTCATCGGTTCCGGCGACCCTAAAAACATGCCTGTTCTACGTGCAGAGTTGCTCCGTTCTGTTTACCGTAAAGACTTTACCACTGCCGGTAAAATCCTTGGTAAACTTGCCGGTGCACGCAAGCTCGACAAAGACGTAATTAAAGAATGGTTCTACTACTTCTACCAGTGTACTGAATGTCGCCGCTGCTCCCTGTACTGCCCATACGGTATTGATACCGCTGAAATTACCATGATGGCTCGTGAGTTGCTGCATGAACTCGGTCTTGGTCTCCACTGGATCATGGACCCAGTAAGCAACTGTAACCGTACCGGTAACCACCTTGGTATTACTCCACACGCCTTCAAAGAAATCGTAGAATTCCTCTGCGAAGACATTGAAGAAGTGACCGGTATCTCCATCAACCCTACCTTCAACGAACCTGGTCATGAAGTTCTCTTCATTACCCCTTCTGGTGACGCTTTTGCTGAGCCAGGCATCTACACCTTCATGGGTTACCTGATGCTGTTTGAAGAAATTGGGCTTGATTACACCTTATCCACATACGCATCTGAAGGCGGTAACTTCGGTCTCTTCACATCATCCAGCATGATGAAGAAACTGAACGCTAAGATGTACGCTGAAGCTGAACGCTTAGGCTCCAAGTGGATTCTCGGTGGTGAATGTGGTCACATGTGGCGTGTTATCAACCAGTACATGTCCACAATGAACGGTCCAGCACCTTCTTGCATGGAAACTCCAGTAAGCCCAATTACTGGTACCGTGTTTGAAAACGCTCGTGAAACCAAAATGGTTCACATTGCAGAGTTTACCGCTGACCTCATTAAGCACAACAAAATCCGCCTTGATCCTTCACGTAACGATCACCTCAACGTTACCTTCCACGATAGCTGTAACCCAGCTCGTGGTATGGGTCTCCTTGAAGAACCACGTGAAGTCCTCAAGGCTGTATGTAACAACTACTATGAAATGCCTGAGAACACCATTCGCGAGCAGACTTTCTGCTGTGGTGCTGGTTCCGGTCTCAACACTGATGAGATCATGGAAATCCGCATGCGTGGTGCTCTTCCTCGTGGTAACGCTCTGCGTCACGTACAGGAAAAACACGGTGTTAACATGATGTCTTGTGTTTGTGCTATTGACCGTGCAACCCTGCCTCCGCTTGCTGACTACTGGGCACCGGGCGTAGACGTTTCTGGTATGCACGAGCTTGTAGCTAACGCTCTCGTTATGAAAGGCGAGAAAAAGCGTACTATGGACCTCAGGCAGGAAGAACTGCCAGGTATGGAGGATGAATAATCATGTATAACAGCAAGTATGTTATCTCCGGACTGGTAATCTTTTTAGCCGTTTTTTCTTACCCTTTCTGGGGCAATCTGGCTTCCAAAGACTACACCGGTCCTAAACTGAGCTTGCCTGCTGATCAGAAGCAGTGCATCGAGCCTGTTGAGTTTATGCGCGCTGAGCACATGACTCTGCTGAACCAGTGGCGCGACTCCGCACTTCGTGACGGCAAGCGTGTTTACGTTGCATCTAACGGTGCAACTTGGGAAGCAAGCCTGCAGAAAACCTGTATGAGCTGTCATACCAATAAGGCTGAGTTCTGTGACACTTGTCACCTTGAGAACGCCGTGGAACCATACTGTTGGACTTGCCACGTTCCGCCTAAGGGGAATGAATAATGAAACGTAGCAGAAGACAATTCCTTAAGGTTGCCAGCCTTTCTGTTGCAGGTCTTGGTGCTCAGCTTGCCGCTGGCGGCGTGACCAAAGCAGCTGCTGCTGTTAAACCTAGTTACAAAGAAGACGCTCTTGCGCTTAATGCTAAGCGCTGGGCTATGGTAATTGATACTCGCGAGTTTACTTCTAAAGAAGACTTTGATGCTTGCATCAACGCTTGTAACGTTGCTCACAACGTTCCTGAGATTCCAGGTAAAACTGAGATCAAATGGATCTGGAAAGACGCATACGAGCACACCTTCACTGAACCAACCAACAAGTATCAGTCAAAAGAAATTGAAGAACGTGAATACTTCATGCTCTGCAACCATTGCGAAAACCCTCCTTGTGTTCGCGTATGTCCAACTCAGGCTACTTACAAGCTTGAAAGCGGCATCGTTGCTATGGACTACCATCGCTGCATCGGTTGTCGTTTCTGCATGGCAGGCTGCCCATTTGGCGCACGTTCATTCAACTTCACTGACCCCCGCCCTTACATCAAAGACATCAACCCTAAGTTCCCTACCCGTATGATCGGTGTAGTTGAAAAATGTAACTTCTGTGTTGAACGTCTTGATGAAGGCAAGCTCCCAGCTTGTGTTGAAGCAGCTCAGGGCAAAATTCACTTCGGCGACCTTTCAGATCCTGAATCTGAAGTTCGTAAGTTGCTCGAAGAGAACTTCACACTTCGTCGTAAACCATCATTAGGCACTGAGCCTGGTGTATTCTACATAATTTAGGAGGCCCATCATGCTCGAAAAAGTTTTGAAAGGATCTCCAAAGTACTACATGTGGCTGGCTTTCCTTGGCGGCATCATCGGTATCGGTGCAATCACCTACCTGTTCCAGCTTCAATACGGTCTCGGCCTTACAGGCATGAACCGTGACGTAACCTGGGGCTTCTACATTGCTCAGTTTACCTACCTCGTAGGTATCGCTGCATCCGCTGTTATGCTGGTACTTCCAGCATACTTCCACGGCTACAAGCAGTTCAAGAAGATCATCATCTTTGGTGAATTCATGGCAATCGGCGCAGTTATCATGTGTATGCTCTTTATCGTTGTTGATATGGGTATGCCGCAGCGTATGCTGAACGTAATGCTGCACCCAACCCTTAACTCCGTTATGTTCTACGACATGATGGTACTTATCGGTTACCTCTGTCTTAACGCAATCATCGGTTGGAAAACTCTTGAGTGTGAACGCTTCCAGGTAGCTTACCCTAACTGGGTAAAATACCTCATTTACACTTCCGTAATTTGGGCGTTCTCTATCCACACCGTAACTGCGTTCTTGTCTCAGGGTCTCCCGGGTCGTCATTACTGGCTCACCGCTGTTCTTGCAGCTCGATTCCTTGCTTCTGCATTCTGCGCAGGTCCAGCTCTTCTTCTTCTCCTTCTTATGATCGTGAAGAAAATTGCTAAATTTGAGATTGGTAAAGAAGCTATCAAGACTCTTACCCTCATTATCACCTACGCAATGTGCCTCAACGTGTTCCTGTTCCTCTGTGAAGTATTTACAGCCTTCTACAGTAACATTCCTGGCCACATGCATCCGCTCCACTACCTCTTTGCAGGTACCGAGCAGGGTCTCCCTTGGGTAACTTACTGGATGTGGATTGGTGCAATCCTGGCTATCGCTAGCCTCGTTCTGCTCATTCCTACCTCCCTGCGTGAAAACATGAAGATCCTTCCATGGGCTCTCGGCATGCTCGTTCTCGCTACCTGGATTGACAAAGGTCTTGGTCTCATCATCGGTGGTTTCGCACCATCTCCATTTGAAACCTGGGCTACCTACGCACCAACTGTACCTGAGCTGCTGATCTCTCTCGGCATCTTTGCAGTGGGCGCATTCGTAGTGTCTATCCTCTGGAAGATCGCTATCGATGTGAAAAAAGAAGCTGGTACTCTGTAGTCCCTGTTCTTCTGAAAAAATTAGGGTCTGCCCATTGGGTAGACCCTTTTTTATTCCCTCACTACCTAAGCTTGATTTTCTTTCCCTCTTCCGTCACTCTTTCATTATGAAAAAACGCACTCCACACCCCCTACTTCAAGAAAACTGTTCTCCTGATAAAAACACTTCTTCCCCCCACACTACATTGTTACCACAATGTCCTACACAAAATTCTTATATAACGAAAAAACAGCCTGTTCTTGTTGATGAACTAATTGAATCTATCGCACAACGGAACATTGATGCCATGTCACCATCCCGTCTGCAAAAAAAGCAAAATCGAACTACGCTACACTCCGTTCTCAATTCAATTTTCTCTTCTTAAAATTACTAAGCGCCTACCAAACTCAAGTATTCATCACTTCTACATCTAGTTATATATTTTTATTTGATTTTCACTACACAACCCCTTTTTTTTTGATTAGGCTGCTATGTTTATAAGCAACCGAAAAATAAGACCTCGTCTTATTATGCAATACATTCGTCGCACTTCCCCTTAGTTTATCTTCCCTTCACCGCGCATTATCGTGCTCTGCGGCGTACTTTACGCATTCTCGGCTATTACTCAGCATTATGTCGGCTCAACTACGTAAGACCGACTTTGCATAGTGCATATCCTCATGGTGCAAAAAATGCCTTTCTGATCCAACGGTGTAACGAACCTGCTCTGAACAAGCTCCTTGCAGGCTTGTAAAAAACGAAGCTAAGCCGAAAATCCCCTGCGACACACTGAAAACCCTTTAACATTGTAGGATATTACCACGATGATTAAAAAGTTTTTACTGACCCTACTCATTCTATCCATGTCTATTCCCGCTTTTGCAGTTAACCCTCATCCTGGTAAAGGAATCACCATCCGCCCTGCACGTGCTACATGGACAACAGGCTACTTCCATGCAGTTATTATTGAAAAGGGACTGCGTGAACTAGGGTATACCGTAGAGAAAACTAAAGAACTTCCTGTTGCACTGTTCTTTAAGAGTCTAACACTAGGGGATGTAGATTACTGGCCAAACGGTTGGTTCCCACTTTATGAAAACCACCTTAATAAATACAAAGATTCTATTTCTGCAATCGGATACGTACTTAAAAAGCAAGCTCTACAAGGTTACCTTGTAGATAAAAAGCATGCAGAAAGCCTGAACATCAAATCTCTTGAGGACTTCAAACGTCCTGAAGTTCGTAAAGCATTTGATAAGGATGGAGATGGTAAGGCCGACTTAACCGGCGCCCCACATGGATGGAATACTGTAAAAGTCATCCAGATGCATATTGAGAAGTATGGACTTAAGGACCATGTTGAGCAGGTAAGTGCATCATATCAAGCAGCAATGGCAGCTAATATCGCCTCATACAAAAGCGGTGAGCCTATATTCTACTATACATGGACACCAAGCTGGACTGTCTACAGACTGGTGCCGGGAAAAGACGTTGTCTGGATTAATGTTCCGTTTAATATTCCAAACACCGACTCCAAAGAAGAACTTGAGCTTATGCACTTGAAAGATGTTGAAGGTGCAGCAACAAACCCAATTGATATGGGCTTCAGCGTTGCAAATATTCGTGTTGTCGCAAACAATAAATTTCTTGAACAAAACCCGCCAGCCAAGAAGTTTTTAGAACTTTTTACTATCGACCTAAGTGACTTAAACGAGCAATACGCAAAGCTCATGCGAGGCGAAAAATCAATGCGGGACATCAACCGCCATGCGGATGAATGGATTGAAAACAATCAGGACACATGGAACAATTGGCTTGATCAAGCACGTCGTACGGTTGAATAGCCCATTATTAATCCAACAAAAAGCCCCGCCTTCTTTCGAAAGCGGGGCTTTATTTTTTCAAAAACGAGTTTGTTTAGATGTAGTTAGCTACGAGGATTACAACACCACATACAGCTGCGGTCGCAATACCCATGCTACCACCCGGAGTCATGTAAGCAATCTGTTTTGCAGCCGCTTTAGCTTCGCGACGAAGTTTGTAGCTCATTGCACATGGCAAGAGGATGCAGATAACTGCGAGAGCTGCACCAGCATGAGCAAGCGCTGCAATAAAGCCACCCGGTGCAAGCAAGGATGCAATAAGAACTGGAACAAAAACAATAAAGGTTGTTCCTAAACGTTCCTTACCGGTGTTACCACGGTTCAGTGTTTCTGCCATCAAGTCAAACAGAGACAACGCAACACCAAAGAAAGAAGTAATAAGGGCAAACGCTGCGAAAATAGACAGAATAGTCTGAATAACAACGGAGCCGTTACACATAGATTTAATAAGTGAATCCACGCTACCACTCATGTGTACAATCTGATCGATTGGCACACTGCCAAGGGAGAGGAACAACCACAGCATGTAGCAGAGAAGTGGAAGCAATGTGCCCCAGAACATAATTTTAACAAGCTGTCTTGTGTTTGTTCCTACGACAGTAGTTACACTTGGAATACAGAAGTGGAATGAGAAAGAGGCAAACAGTACAGGGATTGCACCAACTAGATACTTATAGTCTGGTGTTGAACTAACCAGTACGCCAACATCAACGGTGGTGCTCAGGGTAGCAAATGCTATAGCCATTGCACCAAGCATACTTAAGAACAGCAAACTGTTACAGCGAACAATAGTGTTAGTGCCCAAGAACATAATTACAGCCATGACAGCTGCAAATACAACCGCACAGACACCTGTGCTGAACGGGTCACCGTTAACTCCGATCGCGCGGGCAATAATACCACCCATTGCAGTAACGTACGCAACAAGCACCGCATACAGAAGGAAAGCAAGACACACAACGGCAATTATCTGCCCCCATCTGCCAAGAACTTTCTTAACCATCATGTTTACGTTTAGGCCAGCTCCAACCTGAAGATTAACTTCAAGCAGGAGAAGGGAAGTGTAGAATGCCAAAGCCCACATGACCAGAAGCAGTACCATGCTGACTTTAAAGCCTAGAAAGCCAATTGCCATTGGCAGACCAAGCATTCCGGCACCGATAGTGGTACCAGCTACAACACATACTGCATCCAGAGATTGCGACTTCATAATGTTAAACCCCCATAGGTCATTTGTGCCCGCGCCCACACCTGATAAAAAACAAAATAGTGCCCGTAACCTGCCGAAACCGTTTTCGGGGCAGGTAGGTAACCACTTTCACTAGTGATACTTGTAAGGATAAAAAAGCGTGACAGTACTATTCGCCCTTTGTAGGTATGCTATTATTTTTCAATGTAAAACCTACTAAGTTGTGTGCAGCGATATAGTAACGATAGCAGCTTATGTAGTTGCGCGATTAATATTTATAGTCAGCACCAAGTACACGTTGTTGCGAGACAAGGTCAAGCACTGTAATGCATATTTTTTACGTTTCTGACAAAAATCTGCACTTTCAACCTGTTACAAAAATCCGTGTACGGCAGCGCTACAATAGTCATTTTCACAAAAATGTACAGCAGATATACATTTTTGTTTTCCAGTTTAACATTAATGTTCAATTCGACGTTGTCATTTTTGCTAAAAAAACATCCTTGCCTCTTTCATAAAAACTCACTATTAAGCCCTCGTCTTACTTTAAAAAAATGAGTGTACACGTACATCTTGTTTTTATTTTTTCTTTATTTACAGATACTTATTGAAGCAGAACTCTTGGCTTTTCAAGCTATTCTATTTTCAATGTACGGCGAAGACCTCCAGACCGATCCGAAAATCCAACCGGACCGCGCCTGTGTCCACCCAATGTGTTTTTATTATCTCATGGAGGATACACTGTGCGTTCATACGCTATTTTTAGCAGACGACCATTCCGTCCCGCTTTGCTTAATACTCTCACTTCCGGCTATAATTTCACACAATTTGCCAAAGATGTTGTTTCCGGCTCAACAGTAGGCATCGTCGCGCTGCCACTAGCGATGGCTTTTGCAATTGCCAGCGGCTGTTCACCGGAAAAAGGCCTCTTTACTGCAATCGTAGCCGGCTTCATCATTTCCGCTATCGGCGGTTCCCGTTTCCAAATTGGCGGCCCGACAGGGGCGTTTGTTGTTATTGTAGCTGGTATCATTGCAAGACACGGCTATGAAGGGCTTGTTGTTGCTACCTGCATGGCAGGTGTTATTTTGCTTGTTATGGGCTTTTGCGGATTAGGCAGACTACTAAAATTTATTCCGTATCCGGTAACAACCGGCTTCACTACGGGTATTGCCCTACTCATTTTTACTACACAGGTAAAAGATCTACTCGGACTTGAATTATCCGAGATTCCAGCTTCTTTTATTCCTAAAGTAGCTACCCTGGCACAAGCATCGCCAACCGCACATTTAGATTCCATTGCAGTAGCGGGAGCAACCCTTGCGACCATTTTCCTCACTCGTAAGTTCTTCCCAAGATTCCCGTCACATATTGCAGGAATCTTAGCAGCATCTGCTGTTACAATGATCTTCGGTCTGAATGTAGCGACTATCGGCACCCGCTTTGGTGGCATTCCGGCAGAACTTCCATCATTTGCTCTTCCGTCCAATCTTCCGGATCTCGCTGTAACTATGTTTCCAGATGCGATTACTATTGCACTGCTCGCAGCAATTGAATCTCTGCTGAGTGCTGTTGTTGCGGATGGTATGACTGGTGAACGCCATCATTCTTCCACAGAACTCATCGGACAAGGTGTAGCAAATATCGCGTCATCCCTATTCGGCGGCATTCCTGCCACCGGCGCAATTGCCCGCACCGCAACTAACATTCGTGCAGGCGCCTTCTCACCTGTATCCGGCATGGTGCACGCAATTGTTCTTGCCTTATTTGTTAAATTCTTTGCACCGATTGCGTCTGCAATCCCGCTCGCCAGCCTTGCCGGTGTTCTTACCTATGTTGCTTGGGATATGAGCGAACTTCCTAAATTCATTCATATTCTTCGTGCCCCTAAATCTGATGCAGCAGTTATGGTTTCCACCTTCCTGCTGACAGTTCTTATCGATCTCACTGTTGGAGTACAATTTGGTGTTGTGCTGGCCGCCCTGCTTCTGGTTGGTCGCATCAGCGATGCAACACAATTCCAAAACTGGGAACGTACAAAGGCTGCACCGGTGACACATACTCCATCACTGAATAGTGAGATTGAAGTCTATGAAATTAATGGTCCTTTCTTCTTCGGTTGTGCGGATCGCTTCTCACAGACCTTTTCGTTGATGCGCAAACCACCGCGTGTCATCATTTTTAGAATGCGACATGTTCACACCATTGATGCAACGGCACTACATGCAATTGAACTTGTACTGCTCCAGATGCAGCAACTCAATGTCCATGTAATGTTCTCCGGTGTTGATCCGTCCATCCAAAAACAGATGATTCGCTTCGGGCTGCTGTCATTTATCAGCAATGACGATATCAGCCATTCTTTTGGAACAGCATGGAAAAAAGCACATGAGCTGGCTGAAGAACAAACGGCCTCTCCAGTGTCAAATCCTGCCGTGGCGTAGTTCCATACAACCACTAAGGCCCTGCAACATATGTTGCAGGGCCTTTTTTTGTCTTCTGCTTCTCATTAGTCATTGTCTTTTCAAACTATTAGGTATTTTTCAATGTATACCGTTCTAGATAGTGCAGAGAGTATGCTATCGTACTCACAATGTTTTTTACTTTCTTACCTAACGAGAACTATGACAACACAACCAGCACCATCTTTTGAAGTCCAGACTGCCCCTGAAGAAATCAGCATTTCTCTTTCAGGCAC
The DNA here is from genome assembly GCF_900129975.1 of Halodesulfovibrio marinisediminis DSM 17456. Lineage (NCBI taxonomy): Bacteria > Pseudomonadati > Thermodesulfobacteriota > Desulfovibrionia > Desulfovibrionales > Desulfovibrionaceae > Halodesulfovibrio > Halodesulfovibrio marinisediminis. The sequence continues at coordinate 266,290 of NZ_FSRG01000003.1, read as the reverse complement.
GTGGACAACCTTGCATCTTGATTCAGTTGAGCGTCCCTTTATGGCCTCTGAACTGAATGCTGCGCCCTCTATTGTGCTTGATGTTGCTAACATCTCAAAACTTGATACTAACGGCGCTTGGATCATTGAACAATTCCGCAGAAAAGTTCTCGCGGAAGGAAAGACATGCTCCATTTCAGGAGCAGATGAAAAGGATAAAATCCTGCTTGAAACAGTTGAAAAACGTTCAGAAGAAGAGATCGTAACTAGACAGGTTCCCTTATTAATTTCCATTCTGAACGACATGGGACGATGTTTCATTGAGCAACTAAAAATTACACTCAATATTATTGGGTTCCTAGGTGAAGTTGTCACAACACTAGTTCGATCTCTATTTAAGCCTAAGAATTTTAGAACAACAGCACTTTTTTACCATCTTGAACATGTTGGCATACGCGGCATTCCTATTATCGCCCTTCTATCTTTTCTTATAGGTATGGTTCTGGCCTACATGGGAGCACAACAGCTTCAAAAATTCGGTGCACAGGTATTTGTCATCCAACTTGTACAGATTGCAGTACTCCGCGAACTCGGCATCCTGCTTACCGCAATTGTTATTGCCGGCCGCTCTGGATCTGCATTCACAGCACAAATTGGAGCTATGATTACCAATGAAGAAATTTACGCAATGAAAACGTCTGGCCTCAACCCTGTAGATACACTTGTTATTCCAAGAGTTCTTGCACTTCTCATCATGCTCCCAATCCTTGGCTTCATTGCAGATATCATGGGACTGCTCGGCGGTGCACTCATGGTCTGGCAGACACTTGATATTAATCTTCATGGCTTCGTCGTTCGCTTTCATAACACATTGAACATATGGGATTTTTACGTAGGAATAATCAAAGCACCATTTTTTGCGGTTGTCATTGCAACGATTGGTTGTTTTCAGGGATTACAAGTTACAGGTAGCGCAGAGTCTGTCGGCCGCCTAACAACAACATCCGTAATTGAATCTATCTTTGCTGTAATTGTTATTGATGCAGGTTTCGCAATCTTTTTTGCAGAAATGGGACTCTAAGTATGAGCGATGTCATTCTTTCCCTGCGGAACGTAAAAACACAGTATGGCACCAAGGTCATACATGAAGGTCTCGACCTTGATGTTTATCGTGGAGAAATCATCGGTGTCATTGGTGGTTCCGGCTCAGGCAAGTCTGTTTTACTCAGAACTATTCTGGGATTAAAACATCATTCGCAAGGATCCATTAAAATTTTTGGGCAACAATATCACAAACTGAATACAGAAGAAAAACACAAGATCGAACAGCGCTGGGGAGTTCTGTTTCAAGATGGGGCGCTATACTCCTCATTAACCGTACTGGAAAATGTTGAAGCTGCCCTTAAAGAATATACCAAGATAAGCAAAAAAACGCGGAAAGAAATTGCACTGCTAAAAATTTTTATGGCAGGCTTACCTATTGATTCGGCTAATCTTATGCCTTCAGAACTTTCTGGGGGCATGCGTAAGCGTGCAAGTTTAGCTAGGGCGCTGGCTATGGATCCTGAAATACTTTTTTTGGATGAACCGACTGCGGGGTTAGACCCTATTACAGCAGGAGCTTTCGACAACTTACTAAAAAAACTTCAACATGCACTAGGGTTTACAGTTTTTCTCGTCACACATGACTTGGACACACTTAACGCCATCTGTGACAGAGTAGCTGTTCTAGCCGAAAAGCACATATACGCTATAGGAACAGTAAAAGAGCTGTCTGAAAACCCATATCCATGGATTCAAGATTATTTCAACGGGCCACGCGGACGCAGTGCGAAAACGATGCCTTGCGGGGAGAAATAATATGGAAACACGAGCACACTTTATTATAGTCGGCGCCTTTATCATCGCGGCATTTGTCTTAGGATTCGCATTCATTTTGTGGGGAGTGGGTACCACTTCAGAAACTGACGATGTTCCTTACGACATCATGTTTCAGAAAAACGTCAACGGGCTGTCGATATCCAACCCTGTACTACTTAACGGAGTACGGGTTGGTAAGGTAACCAACATTGTGCTCAATCCAGATAAACCAGAAGAAATTCGTGTTCGAATTCTTGTGAAACGTGGTACCCCCATCAGGGATGATTCAAGGGCCAAACTTATCCCTATTGGCATTACCGGCCAATCTTCAGTTTTCATATCCGGCGGAACAGCATCAAGCCCACTGTTGAGGCCTCTGTTCAAAGGCAATGTTCCTGTCATTAAAACTGTTCCTTCCCCACTTAGTGAAATCATGAGCGCTCTGCCAGAAATGTTAAACACTGGCAAAAACCTACTGGAAGACCTCCGCAAAGTAGTCAATGAAGATAACCGGAAAAATATAAAAGAATTTCTTGCCAACATCTCTTCCTTCTCCAACATGTTGGTAAAAAGCGAAGCCGACATCCGATTAGCGCTGGATAATATTAAAAATGCCGCAGAACAAACGCGACAGGCGATGACTAAAACAGAAAACGCCGCCACTACTGTTAACGACTATGTAGCGAAAGAACTATCACCGGCAACCGACAAAATTGGTCTCCTTGTGAAACGAATCGATAACCTAGTAAAAAACATGGAACCGGGGCTGACCCGTTTCAGCAACGGTGGACTGGACGATCTTACCTCGTTGGTAAACGAAAGCAGAACTCTTGTAGAAGCACTGGAAAACATAGCGCAAAAATTAGACAGCAATCCTAAGCAATACCTGCTTGGCAAAACAGTACCTGAATATCAGACGCCATAGGAGCATATATGCGCAAGCTTATCGTTAGACTACTCATTATACCGTTGATACTTGCAGTATGCTCAGGGTGCGCAATTGATGTTGGATTAACACCACCCGAAGCATCAACAAACTACATACTTGCTGTATCTACAGCCTCACCGACACAAACGGCTTCGCGTTCTGTGCCTACAGTTGCCGTCAGGAGACCGCAAACGAACACGTTTTTAAATTCAACCGGCATTGCCATTATTCAACCGAACCAAAAAGCGCTCTATTATGCGAAAGGAAAATGGGCGACAGCGTTACCGGAGATGATGCAAAGTGCAGTAATACATTCCCTCAACTCCACTCAACAGGTACGCTCATACAACAACACACAGCCCGGCATATCCGCCGACTATCATCTTGTGTGGAGTATTGAAGACTTCTATGCGCGATACGATACCAAAAACACGCCACCGAACATACAGGTAACGCTAGACTGCTGGCTTCTTGATACCAGCAGGGCATCAACACCAGTTGCGTCATCTGTCTTTACAGGACAACAAACAGCAAAAAACAAAGGGCTGGAAGCAATTGTTGATGCATTCAACAACTCTGTTGAGGCTGCTCTCGCCGAGATGAACACATGGGTTACATCCAACATAGAGGAACACGAACACCGCAAGAAGATGAACTCATCACGCCACGCAGCCAGAAACTAGCAGTCTTTTTCTCAAATATACTCCAGCTGGCTGAAATTAATCACATACCAACTATAGAAACGTCGTATTTACTACGGCGTTTCTGCATTTCTAAACGTCATGCCTACATTCAAATGACGAAATAAGCTCTTTTTATCCGGTCTTATTGAATTTTTTAGTAAAAATTAGTATCAATAACATCATTATCGCTTTGTCAGTCAAAGACTTCTTTTTGCCTGCCAACAGGCAAAGCTGTAACAGGAGGGAATGTAATGAAAATTGATAAATTAAGTTTTCAGATAGCCGGACAACTTCTTGAAGGGCGTAAATCCTTCAGAGAAATTGCGCAGGAACTTGCGGTTGCGGAAAACACCGTGCGTTCCAGAATCAACAAAATGCAAAAAGAAGGCGTAATGGATATTGTTGCGCGTCTTGATGTCGAACAGCTTCCCGGCCATACAATGGTTTTTACAGGTGTACTGCTTGATGAGCGAGATCTTTTTGCAAAATGTCAGGAACTAAGCCAGCTTCGCGGTGTTGTTTCTGCTGCAGTTGTAACAGGCCGCTTTGATATTATCCTCACCCTGCTGCTTCGTGATGGATTCGGATTGCTTGAATTCTATTCTGAAGAAATGTCCAAAATTGAAGGGATTCGGTCTGTTGAAAGCTTTGTTGTATACAAAGGCTCTAAACTGATGACTCCATACATTCTTGATCCAAACACCCTGCCTGAATAACGAAATGCAATAGGCGCAACCAATAACAAGTTACCCCTTCGCATTGGTTGCACAAAAGAAGTCCCTCCCGTATTTTTGTTATTAAAAAGTAGGAGCGGGTCAGCAGTATTCCTGCCGACCCGCTCCTGTCATATGTGGTTGTTGTGGCTACAAGACGTTCGTCTAGTCACCGACTGGTTCAAGAGTAACAGCGCAGACCTTCACCTCGGCAATACCAGATTCAGGGCATTCTGCATTATTTGTAAGTATATTAGCAGCAGCTTCTGCAAAGTGGAACGGTATAAACACGGTTCCGTCCACAGCCTTTTCTGAAAGCCGGACTGCTACGTTGATGGAGCCCCTGCGTGAAGAAACTTTAACCATATCTCCGTCCTTCACATCAAACTTAGCTGCATCATTACTGCTTATTTCTATGTAAGCTGTAGGCTCTTTTGCAGCAAGCCCTTCAGCTTTTCTTGTCATTGTTCCTGTATGATACTGGTATAATACGCGACCTGTTGTAAGGATAAGCGGATAGTTGTCGTCCACAACTTCAGCAGGAGCCACATATTCTACAGAATGAAACTTTCCCTTTCCGCGAACAAATTTGCCCACATGCAGAATATCTGTTCCACTAGTTTCCGCATCCGGACATGGCCACTGAATGCCTTTTTCTTCAATACGCTGGTAAGTTATACCTGCATATGAAGGTGCTACAGATGTCATTTCTTCAAAGATAGCTGCAACATTTTTTCCATCTTCCGGTGCCAACGTTGCACCCATTTTAGCAGCAACACTGCACACTATTTGCGCATCATCACGTGCACTTTGTGGTGGATTTACTGCTTTTCTCACACGTTGAACACGACGTTCTGTATTACTGAAGGTACCATTTTTTTCCGCAAAACAAGCCGCAGGAAGCACAACATCTGCATATTCAGCTGTCTCAGTTAAGAAAATATCCTGTACAACAAGGAAAGGAATTTTCTTTAAACAGTGCACAGCATGAGCTGCATCCGCATGGGAAACAACGGGATTTTCCCCGATCAAATACATCGCCTTAAGTGAACCTTCATCCACAGCATCGAACATTTGCCGTGATGTCATACCGTTAGAAGATGACAATTTTACATTCCAAGCCGCTTCAAAACGTGCACGAATGTCTGCGTCTATTACCTTTCCATACGCAGGATATGTCACAGGAAGTGCCCCCATGTCGCACGCACCCTGCACATTATTTTGCCCACGTAACGGGTTTAATCCACCACCTTTTTTGCCAATATTACCGCACAACATTGCAAGGTTAGCGAGCGCTTTTACGTTATCTGTACCACTTATGTGCTGGGTAATTCCCATACAGTAGAGGATTGCGCTTCGCCCTTTTGCGTACAGTTGCGCTGCCTTTTCAAGCTCAGCAACCGGAATACCGCACATCTTCTCTGCGTACTCCGGTGTGAACTTCGCAAGGGATTGCGAATAGGCTGTGAAGTCTTCTGTGCGTTCATCAATATACTCCTGATCGTGCAGACCATCGCGCAAGATTATATGTGCAAGGGCATTAATCCAGATGACATCTGTCCCCGGCTGGGCCCGCAGCCAGACGTCTGCAAAACGCACGACATCAATATTACGCGGGTCTGACACAATCAGTTTGGTCCCATGCTGTGTAACTGCACGCTTGAGCGCAGCCCCCATCACAGGATGGTTCTCTGTTATATTCGAACCTGTTATAAGCACCGTATCGGCGTTTTTCAGGTCATCAATCGGGTTTGTTGCAGCACCACTTCCAAATGCAGCAGCCAGACCGGCTACCGTAGGAGAGTGTCAGTATCTTGCGCAGTGGTCGACATTATTTGTCCCAAGAACTGCGCGTGCGAATTTTTGAAAGAGATAATTCTCTTCGTTTGTACAACGGGCGGAGGCTAGAACGCCTATAGAATCGGCGCCATATTCTGCCTTGTACCCGCATAATTTTTCCGCAATCAGATCAAGAGCCTCATCCCAATCTGCCGGAACAAGTTCCCCATCTTTGCGAATAAGTGGTGTTATAAGACGCTCTTCAGAATTAATAAACTGCATCCCGAAGCGTCCTTTTACACACAAACTGCCGTAGTTCGGCGTGACATCCACACCGCTAACCATCTGCACAACATTGTCTTTTACATGCAGATTCATCTGGCAGCCTACCCCGCAATAAGCACATGTTGTACGGACAACTTCTGTTTCACAGACACGTGGCTTCTGGCGTGCTTTCTTCAAAGTGATCGCACCAACAGGGCAAACCTGCAAACACTCTCCACAAAAAACACAGTCTGAATCACCTAACGGTAGATCACATTTGGCAATAATTTTTGTATCACTGCCACGATATCCGTAATCAATAGCATTGTTTACCTGCACTTCTTTACATGCCTGCACACAACGTCCGCAAAGGATGCACTTTGAAAAATCACGGATTAAAAACGGATTGGAGATATCCGGCTGATACTTCGGCTTTGTCCATTCGAAGCGTTTGCCTGTTGCATTGTAACGAAATGCCAAATCCTGCAACCGGCAGTCACCGGAAGAAGGACATAGCAAACAGTCATGCGAACCGGAGGACAACAGCAATTCCAAATTCATTCTACGCGAACTTACTACTGCCTGAGATTCCGTTTGAATTTCCATGCCAGCACCAGCGGGTACTGTACAAGCTGCAACCAGCGATCGTGCGCCTTTCACTTCCACCACGCACATTCGGCACGCACCTGTAGGAGTGGCATTTTTCAAATGACACAACGTAGGAATAAAGATGTCGTTTCTTTGCGCCACATCTAGAATAGTTTCCCCTTGGGTGAACGCATATCCCTTGCCATTAATGGTCAGTTCTAAGGTACTCATGGGTCACCACCTAATCTATGGCATCAAACGGACACGCAGTGTAGCAGCTCATACACTGCACACATAATTCCGTATTAATTTTTGCAACTTCTTTCTTTTTCCATTCCACTGCCCCGACAGGACAAACGGACGCACATTTACCGCACTTTTTACAACGCTCTTCACTAACCTTGAAGTCCACCAAGGCAGGACAGCGTTTGGCAGGACATTTCTTCTCATAGATATGCGCTTCAAATTCATCACGGAAATGACGAAGTACAGAAAGAACAGGATTGGATGCAGTCTGTCCCAGTCCACATAAAGCAGAACTGGTGATCATTCCGGATAATTCTTCAATAAGAGCAATATCCTCTGGTTTGCCATGCCCTTCACAAATACGCTCCAGAATTTCCAACTGTCTACGGGTGCCCTCACGACATGGAGTACATTTGCCGCAGGATTCTTCCTGAATAAATTCAAGAAAGAAGCGCGCCATATCAACCATGCAGGTTTTGTCGTCCATTACGATAACGCCGCCGGAACCCATGATGGCACCGACTTTGGCGATCTCTTCATAGTCTACAACGACATCCATATATTTTTCAGGAATACACCCACCTGAAGGACCGCCAAGCTGCACTGCTTTGAGTTTACGTTTCTTAGGAATGCCGCCACCGATATCATATACAATCGAACGTAATGAAGTCCCCATAGGCACTTCAACAAGCCCGATGTTGTTTACATCGCCCGATAGCGCAAACACTTTGGTCCCCTTACTGTTTTCTGTTCCCACAGAGGAGTACCATTTACCGCCGTTAACCATTATCTGGGCAACATTGGCGAGCGTTTCTACGTTGTTAAGGATAGTTGGCTTTTTCCAAAGCCCTTGTGCGGCTGGGAAAGGTGGACGAGGGATAGGCATACCACGCTTTCCTTCAATAGAACGCATAAGCGCAGTTTCCTCGCCACACACGAACGCTCCTGCGCCCTGATAAATAAAGATATCAAACGAAAAGTCTGTACCTAAAATATTCTCACCAAGCAGCCCCATCTCGCGAGCCTGATCAATAGCGATCTGCACGCGCTTAATGGCAAGCGGATATTCAGAACGACAGTAGATATAGCCTTCAGTTGCATTTATCGCGCGAGCCGCAATGGTCATTCCTTCAAGAACTGCATGTGGGTCAGCTTCCAGAATACTTCGGTCCATAAACGCACCTGGGTCACCTTCGTCCGCATTACAAAGGACATACTTCATGTCACTGTCATTCTGCGCCGCAAACGACCACTTCATACCGGTTGGAAAACCGGCGCCACCACGCCCACGGATACCGGAAGCTTTCATTTCATCGATAATCTCAGACGGCTGCATTTCAAGGAGCGCCTTAGTAAGGCCAATGTAGCCTTCGCGACCGATATAGTCTTCAATAGACTCAGGGTTGATTATGCCTTTGTTGCGTAGCGTCCAAGGCTTCTGCAACGCAAAGAAAGGAATATCAGAAAACAGGGGAACCCGCTTTTTGGATTGCGGATCTTTATACATGAGGCGTTCAATCGGATTATTGTTAACGAGGTGCTCGCTAACAATTTCTGCAACATCATCTCTGGTCATTTTCTGATAAAACACATTATCAGGATGTACGACCATTAATGGGCCAAGAGCACAAAATCCGTTACAGCCAGTTTCAACAATACGGACAGTATCTTCCAGACCGTGCTTTTCAATTTCTTCATGCAGAGCAGCTTTTACTTTCAGACTGCCGGTGGCATGGCAGCCCGTACCGCCGCATATGAACAAATGACGGACACTAGGTTCTGATAAACGCGCAGCATATTCCTGCTGCAACTCTTTAAGATTTTGGGGAGTAATTGTCATAGGCGCTCCGTTAAGAATACTTTTTTAAGATTTTCAAAACGGAATCGGCAGTCACATCACCGTGCACTTCACCATCAACAACCATTGCAGGAGCCAAACCGCAAGCGCCGACACAGCGGACACCTTCTAGGTCAAAGCGCCTATCCTCTGTTGTTTCCCCTTCAGCAACGCCGAACTCACCGGAAATTCGACCAATAACTTCACGAGCACCTTTTACATAACAAGCGGTACCGGTACACACTTTAATGGAATGGCGCCCTTTCGGCTTGAGAGAGAAAAGAGAATAAAAAGAAACAACGCCGAACACATCACTTGAAGGAATATTCATTCCCTTCGCGATATATTCAATAAGCACCTGTGGAAACCAACCCACAATATCCTGCGCCTCACGAAGTACAGTAATAAGTGCTCCGGGAGTTTCTTTGTGCCGTTGAATAACGCCGTCTACCTCTTTCCACATCTCCTGAGAAATTTCTTCACTGCAGCAACTCATTGTTCCTCCATACAGACTGAACGTACAAAGTCTGTAGTACTGGGTAAATGCCGCTTAGCTTTTCCTACTAATATGATCTGATATTATTAGTAAGACAAAAGGCCGCTAACTTGTACATACTCAAGTTAACGGCCTTTTTAAACTATCGTAACAATCGACACCTCTATCTTATGCTTTCAACACCAAGGGCTTACGCGGCCCCAAGGTGGCGCCATGCTGAGGCGACAGTATTTTTCATAAGCATAGCGATTGTCATTGGTCCTACGCCCCCGGGAACCGGAGTAATTTTCCCAGCAATTTCTTTTGCTTTGTCGAACTCGACATCGCCGCTTAACAGCGCCTTGCCGGATGGTGCAGTACCGATGCGATTAACACCAACATCGATTACGGTTGCACCCGGTTTAATCCATTCCGGTTTAACGAGATTTGGAACACCCGCCGCAACGATAAGGATATCTGCACGCTTGCAGTGTGCTTCCAAGTCCTTAGTGCGTGTATGTACCATAGTCACAGTACTGTTGGCACCCACGCCTTTCTGTCCCATCATAATGGAAATAGGCTTACCAACAATATTGGAGCGACCAACCACCACAACTTCCGCACCGCTTGTTTCCGTACCGGAACGCACGATCATTTCCTGAATACCCGCAGGAGTACATGGAAGGAAGCCTTTTGTATCACCAATAACCATACGGCCAAGGTTTACAGGGTGGAATCCGTCAACGTCTTTGTCTGGATCAATCGCAGTGATGACTTTTTCTTCATCAATGTGCTTTGGAAGCGGCAACTGAACTAAGATGCCGTGAATGGAAGGGTCGTTGTTGTACTTTTCGATAAGCGCAAGCAGCTCATCTTCAGTAATGTCTTCAGGCTGGTTATCCTGAATTTCGTGAAAACCGAGGTCGAGTGCAGTCTTCACTTTAAGGGTCACATAGCTTACGGAAGCCGGATTTTCCCCGACAAGAATAGTTACGAGACCTGGAACGGTACCGTATTTTTCTTTAATAGCCGCTACTTCTCCGCGCAGTTCTTCAAGAATTGCTGCGCGCATCTGGGTTCCACTGATAATTTCAGCACTCATCGTCTGCTCCTTTCTGCAATGCGCATATAGGCGAGCTCCGCAAAATGCGGAGCCCGACCAAATCGCGCACACGCGCTTTTTCTTGCTAGAACAACCCTTTAACCTGTCCGGTGTCAGGATCAACATCGATTCTTCTAAATGACGGGTTAGAACCTGTGCCCGGCATAAGTGAAATAGCACCTGCTACCGGAACAAAGAATCCTGCGCCACCGAAGACAAGAACATCACGAATGGTAAGACGCCAGCCAGTTGGAACACCTTTCTTTGTAGGAATATCGGAAAGCGACAAGTGACTCTTAACCATACACATGCCAAGCTCACTTGCTTTAGGATCAGCTTCAATAGCCTTCAGCTTCCGAAGTGCTTCAACAGAATAATCTACACCATCAGCCCCATATACTTCGGTAGCTACCCGCTCAATACGTTCGCGTGCAGGCATATCCCAAGTATAGAGTGGTGTAAACTCAGTTTCATCTTCACAGGCTGCAATTACTGCATCTGCCAGCTCCAATGCCCCCTCGCCACCGAGTTCCCAATGTCTGGAAACTGCAACGCGTGCACCGGCAGCCTCACAAAGCTCGCGCACTTTCGCAATTTCCGCATCAGTATCAGTCACAAATGCGTTAATACACACCACAGGGGATACACCGGATTTTTTAACGATATTAACGTGGTGCAGCAGGTTATCACAACCTTTTGCCACCCATTCTACATTCTCAGTGTTATATTCTTCAGGAAGCGGCTTACCTGGAGCCGGAACCGGAGCACCACCGTGACACTTAAGAGCACGGATAGTTGCAACAACAACTGCTGCATCCGGCTTAAGACCAGAATAGTGACACTTTAAGTTCCAGAACTTTTCATAACCGATGTCCGCACCGAAGCCGGACTCAGTTACGTGATATTCAGAAAGTTTCAGACCAACCTGATCCGCAATAATGGAGGACTGACCAATTGCGATGTTTGCAAACGGACCCGCATGAACAATAACAGGCTGTCCTTCCAGAGTCTGGATAAGGTTAGGGTTAACAGCTTCTACAATCCATGCGGTCATAGCACCGTCAACTTCGAAGTCTTTTGTGGTAAGCGGGTTTCCTTTTTTATCGTAGGCAAGAATGATTTTAGACATGCGCTCACGAAGATCACGCAAGTCCTTAGCAACAGCAAGAATAGCCATTACTTCAGAGGAAACAGCAATATCAAATTTTGAGCGCATCATGTAGCCGTCACGCTGTCCGTTCACACCGTCAATGCCGATAATAACATTGCGCAATGCCTGACAGCAGAAGTCGATTACCCAGCCCATTTCAACACGGGTAGAATCAATATCAAGACGTTTCATGCCGGAGAGTTTTTCCAGCTTCTCGTCATCATAGTTGCGCTCATGCTGCATGCGGGAGGTAAGGGCTACCATCGCAAGGTTATGCGCATTCATGATGGAGTTAATGTCGCCGGTAAAACCTAAAGAGAAAGGTGTGAGCGGAATACACTGAGAGCGTCCGCCACCAGCTGCTGAACCTTTTACACCCATGGTAGGGCCGCCAGATGGCTGACGGATAGCAGCAGAAGATTTTTTACCGCGCTTACCAAGCCCCTGCACAAGACCGATAGTCGTTGTGGACTTACCTTCACCAAGCGGGGTAGGAGTAATTGCGGTTACGTTAATGTACTTGCCGTTAGGCTTGTTCTCAAGGCGTTTGAGTACTGCACGGTAATCAATTTTACCCATGTAGTGCCCATACGGAAGAAGCTCTTTTTCTGTGAGTCCCATCTCGTCAGCAATGGCGTAGATGGTCTTCATCCGTTTTTCAGCATCCTGGGCAACTTCCCAGTCAGCATGATTTTTAGGATCCAAGGTCTTATGTTCTGTTTCTACAGAGGCCATCTTTTCACCCTCCCTTATAAGGTAAAAGAACAGGTATTGCTCTACACAGAGAATGTTACCACATTTTCGCGTCTCAACATAAGGATCCCATAAGTGCTCATTTTACAAACCGAAGAAAAAAGCATTCCGTGTGAGCATGGTAGTACATCAAATCAATCTTTCAGACTGAACAACCAAAGCTTGCAGCGTCGTACAGCCTGCCAACAAAACAGTATGCCATTCGATGGGGAAGACCAGGCAGCATTCCCAGTTTGCCAACTAGTCTTAAGATGAAAGCTTCATGTGATAACAACACCTTCGTCCTTTTATCCCGCAATAATTTTGCATTCAGCTTTGTATTTCTCAGAGCCATACACACACTATTGCATTTACGTCAATATGCGTAATTTTTTTTGCAGAAAACTTTCAAATTGAGTGCTAAAATGACGCAAGCCTGCAAAATGGATTTTTCAAATTGAGTTTTTCATTTTCTTCTCTCGCATATTCTCTTACGTTGCGAGGCTTTCTTGGGTATAAGCTTATTGTTACTTTATTCACATAAACCACACTAACACACTGTTTATGCAAACAAACTTTTTTGACAATCTTTCGCCTCTTCCTATCGATTCAAGCTTGTCCGAGATTGTTTCGACTCTTGCTAAGTCCCCGAATTGCGTACTCCACGCACCTCCCGGTGCAGGTAAAACAACACGAGTTCCACTTGCGTTGTTAAAAAAATTTCATCTAGACGAAAAAAAAATCATCATGCTCGAACCAAGACGCCTTGCAGCACGAACTGCAGCCGCACGTCTTGCAAACACACTTGGAGAGCAAGTAGGCAAAACTATTGGATATCGTATTAAAAACGATACAAAAATATCTTCTGAAACAAAAATTGAAGTCGTCACAGAAGGCGTTCTCACACGGATTATTCAAAATGACCCAGAACTTTCCGCATATTCTTGTATCATTTTTGATGAATTCCACGAACGAAGTATCCATGCTGATTTAGGCTTAGCCCTTGCGATAGAAATTCAAGAAGCACTTCGCGACGACCTGCGTATTCTTGTCATGTCCGCAACACTCGACACACAGGAAGTAGCAACTCTGCTAGGCGATTGTCCGATTATCAGCAGTAAAGGAAAAAGTTATCCTGTAACAATCAAGCATGTACCATTGCCGCAAATGGTTGCATCCCGCATAGATCAAAATATACCTGCACTGCTTACTCACATAGCGAAGACCATTCAATACGCTATTGCAAACGATGAAGGTAGTATTCTAGTTTTTCTACCCGGTGCAGGGGAAATCAAACGCGTAGCCGATATGCTTCAGTCCACCCTGCCGCCTGATGTAGATATTGCCCCGCTTTACGGCAATCTGCCACAGCGTCAACAAGACGAAGCTATTCTTCCAGCCAAGACAGGGCGCAGGAAAGTGGTACTCGCCACATCCATTGCAGAAACCTCTCTCACCATTGAAGGTATCCGCATTGTTATCGACAGCGGATTATCACGATCTTCACGTTTCTCTCCAGCCACTGGCATGAACAGACTCGTTACAGAAACTGTTTCCATTGCAGCCGCTACGCAGCGCACAGGACGAGCCGGACGTTTAGAAAGCGGAATCTGCTACCGTCTCTGGTCAGAAGTTCAAGAAAATTCATTCCGTGCATTTGCCTCACCTGAGATTAAAGAAGCCGATCTTGCCCCACTATCACTTGAACTTGCCCAATGGGGAGCATGCGGTGAAAATGGCGTGCATGCACTTGCGTGGCTGGACACGCCCCCTACCAGCAGTTACCGCCAAGCCCTCACACTTCTTCAGCAGCTTGGAACACTCAACACAGATTTTTCAATCACAGATCACGGCAAAGCTGTTGCTGCTCTTCCGTTGCATCCACGGCTTGCGCATATGATCATCTCAGCACATCTCAATGGATACGGACGCACTGCCTGTACCCTTGCCGCTGTCCTTTCTGAAAGAGCCAAGGGAACTGATTTGAGGCATCTCATTGAACAAGCCAATTCTAATCAAGGTATTTCCAAGACAGCACAACACCTTTGCAAGCTATTGAATATTCCCTCAACAGAAAAGCTTGATTCTGACAAGACAGGTGCCAGTCTCGCACTCGCCTACCCAGATCGCATAGGCAAATTGCGCGACAACAGTCGCACTGAATACAAACTTACAAACGGACGCCGCGCACAGCTTACAGAAGAAAGCCCACTTGCAGGCACACCTTTTATTGTTGTTGCAGAACTAAACGATGCACACGCGACCAGCCGTATCTGGCAGTGCGCCCCAATCGATTTTGATGATATCCACACTTTGTTCCACAATGAGATTCAAGAACGGAGCCGAGTTGAATGGGATGAGAGAAACGCATCTGTTTCAACATTACAAACAGAACAACTTGGCGACCTAATTCTCTCGCAGCAGTCATCAACGGAGGCGTCAGAAGAACAAATTCTTTCTGCCCTGCTTGATGGCATCCGCACGCTTGGCATTGACGCCCTGCCTTGGACAAAAGAAGCCACACGTCTACGCGAACGTCTTGCGTTCATGCATATCCACTCGCAGCAGCTTACTTCTACTGCCGACTGTTACGAGTGGCCTGATGTATCAAACAAAGCACTGCTCAACTCCCTTGAAACTTGGTTGGCTCCATACCTCGCTGGGATGCGTAAAAAAGCCGATCTTCGCAAGCTAGATCTCGAAACAATTCTGCTTTCTTCATTAGAATGGGCACAACAAACAGCACTACAAAAACTGGCTCCGTCTCATTTCACGGTGCCATCCGGTTCTAACATCCGCATAGACTATAGTGACCCTACATCACCGGTGCTGCCAGTGAAACTTCAAGAAATGTTCGGTGCAACACAAACACCGTCCATTGCTAACGGGAAGGTTTCGCTAACTGTCCATTTGCTCTCACCAGCCGGAAGACCGTTACAGGTAACACGCGACCTCATTTCTTTCTGGGAAAACGGGTACCCTTCTGTACGGTCTGAAATGCGCGGCAGATATCCCAAACATCCGTGGCCTGATAATCCGCTCACAGCAGAGCCTACTCGCAAGACCAAAAGAGCCTTACAGAACCAGTAAGACAACTATTCAGGAGACTGAATAGTCAGTGTTTTCATTTGAGATTATTACTCGTTCCCCAAATTAAAAGAGCATGCACCGAATGATGCATGCTCTTTCTCATTTAGTATATTCGAATAAAAGACAGAAGTATCTATCGTAAAACTAGTTAGTTAGAAAACAACCACTTCCACCACTTTGCTGTATTAATAAACCTTATTATGCCCAGAAACCTGACAATGAAATTGCCGTGTATACAAGCAGCGCAGCTAATGTGTAGTTAACGCCCTTCCTGAAAGAATCATGCTTTAACTTATTCCTAATAGTCGCCCCAAACAATGCCCACGTTGAAATTGCAGCAAAACAATTCAAGGCCAAGATCATGGCAAAAAATATAAGATAATCCATACGTCCGACAATAGAGACTAAGAACGTCGAAAAAATCGTCACACCATACACGGCCACCTTTGGATTAACCAGCTGTAAAGCAAAGCCCTTAATGAATGCCTGAGGAGGAACTTCATTTTGAGAAAGCGACGAATTGGACTTTGCAATCGAATAGGCCAGCCACAGAATATAGGCGGAACCAATCCACCTCAGGTATTGCTCTGCATGGGGCAATACAACTAAAAGAGAACGCGTCAAAAAGGCACATAACAGCATTATAAGGAAAAAACCTGACATGATGCCAAACAAATAAGTCACAGATTTTTTGTAGCCATACTGCATTCCCATTGATGCACTAGAAATATTATTAGGCCCTGGGGTAAATGTCGTAATTACCATAAATGACAAAAAAGCCGGCAAATCTATAGCCATAAAACCCTCTTGAATATTTAACAATCAAACGATGCGTTTTAACGGACACTAGATTGCCACAGTGCTCCATAGCCTAACATATTGTCAATAAGGTATTGATATGGAACAAAAATTTAAGTGCAATAACGTTTTAACGTCCTCTTTTTTAATCCATACATAGGTAACAACATCAAAAGCCTCATTGCGACTCATTTTAGCAAAAACGATCAAGAAAAAGACTTGGGATTAAGGCAGGATATTTTTCATGGAGACACTGACATGAACGCACATGATCGCATCCGTCGCGCATTAGATTACATCGAACAGCATTTGGACGAGTCAATATCCTTAGCCATGCTTGCAGAGCAAAGCATGTACGCACCGCATCACTTTCATCACGTATTTCGAGGCATCATAGGTGAAGGAGTTGCAGAGTACCAGCGTCGCTTAAAACTACAACGAGCCGCCAGTGCGCTATTGTACAGCAACAGGCAAATTATCAATATTGCTCTACAGGCAGGATACAACTCGCAGGAAGCGTTTACCCGTGCATTCAAACGTTGGTGTGGCTACACTCCCAAGTATTACAGGAAGTGGGCGCCGAAACATGAATTATTATCAGGAGAAATGCTTATGAACACCAAGCACAGCTTACTAGAAAAACACAACTTAACGGTAGAAGTACGCACCTTGCCTACTATGCATGTCGCAAGCGTTAGATATACTGGAGACTACAACGGTTGCGGACAAGCACATGAAGAATTGTGCGTATGGGCTGACAAACACAACCTGTTCAATACCCCATCACAACTTTTAGGGCTTTGCTACGATGACCCTAAGGCTACTCCAGCTGAAAAATGTCGGTACGACGCCTGTATAGTTATACCGGAATCTTTAGATATTACTAACGGGCCTGAAAAAAGAGAAATTGCAGGGGGACGTTATGCAACAATTATTCATAAAGGTTCCTACGAAACTCTATACATAACCTATGCCGCCTTATTTGGTGAATGGCTACCTCAATCGGGTGAAGAGTTGCTTGAAACGCCCAGCATTCAGGTGTATTTAAACAACATCGATGACACTCCACCTGATGAATTACGTACTGAAATCCGTGTTGCGCTAAAGTAACCAGACTACAACAAAACGCAATAATCACATATTAACCTTACCTCATCTTAATCATAATTTAACACATCAAAGCGTCAAATCTGTTACACCGTTATATCAATACAGATTTGACGCTTTTCTTTTCTTCTCACACCTTCAATGAGCATATTAAAAAAAAGAACGCCCTGTAATAAACAGAGCGTTCTTAAACTATATGGCGTACATATAACGTGTAGGGAAGAATTATCTATTGAAACATCAATAGGCGTTATGACATGCCTCAACAAAAGAATTCAACTTCTGCAAAAAATAATCTTATAACATAGCAATGTCAACATGTAACACTTTTAATAAACAGACATTTAATGTCTGTTTAAAAAAGCTGCATAGTCGAACCGTACGTTGAATAGCTAAATGAACAACTCAAAAATCTATTTTTATAAATTAATAGTTCACAACATTATACTTTCATAAAATTACTACACCATAACATGCTAAGATATGTTCATAAAAACTAACTTTATAGAATATAACTTGATATTAGCCCAAATATAATTTTCTTTTCAAGCGCTCACATATTCAAAAAATTGAAAAAAGTCCCAAAAATTCAGTTCTTACTTCTCATCCCTAGCCAACACCTCAAACAATATACGGCAGCATTGCAGACAAGCACCGTCAATATTTCTTGTACAAACAACTAAATGCAACTGCGCATTCTTGTCAGCAGCTGCAGGTAAGCGTAAAGTTAAAAACATTATGAATCGTGAAAAACTACTTCTAGATATGTTTTCTGCTCTGCATGGCGAACTTGGTAGCAGTAATTGGTGGCCTGCTGACAGTGCGTTTGAGATAATGGTTGGCGCTGTTCTTACACAAAATACAAACTGGAAAAACGTTGAGAAAGCCATTCAAAACCTGAAACAACGAAACCTTCTTGCCCCACAGACATTGCTGGATCTTCCACAGGACGAACTCGCTGCACTTATCCGTCCAGCAGGATATTACAATGTTAAAGCCAAGCGCCTACGCAACCTGCTTCTTTGGTTTGACGATATTGCATCCTGTTCGTTTTCCGCCCTTGATCACATGTCCCTTGATGAACTGCGTGCACAATTACTTACGGTTAACGGAATTGGACAAGAAACGGCTGACTCTATACTACTCTATGCGTTTAAACGCCCATCCTTTGTTGTTGATGCATACACAAGACGCATATTCAATCGACACAGTTTAATTGAAGAAGATATAATGTATGAAGACTTGCGGGACTTCTTCATGGATGTGTTGCCACATGATGTTCATCTTTTTAATGAATTTCATGCCCATATTGTCCGTACTGCTAAGAAATGGTGCACAAAGAGTAAAGCCCTATGTGAAACCTGCCCGTTACGTAGCTTTCTTGAGTAAAAACGTGTCACCACCTTGCTAACCATTGCTAATGTAACCTCAACTTTTTTTGCATTCCAACACAAAACAAGATACAAAAACAAAGCAACGTGGCTAAAACACTATGTCACATAGCCAATACAGTATTTTTTAACATTACAACAAACTGTACTTCTATAAAAATTTTCTTAATACTAACAGGCTATTGCACTGGACTATATTTCTATTCGCTGCTTCATATTCAGACCAAACGTCATTCCCTTAAAGCAACTAACAGAGCTCAAACCTCATCTTGCTTTAATTGCTGGCTAAATAACTCCCTGCGGCTTATTTTATTGCTAAATGAACAAAAGACTTTATAGTATCTCTATGCATAACGTCCTGACAGATTAATTGACGTCCCGCTAGATGAAAGCAGTCTCCCTCGCTAAGGGCTTCAAATGAAAAAAAGCTTCCTATACATACTTCTCGTCTTCTCTGTGTTGTCACTCGCCACAACATATTCTCGCGCTTATGCTGAAAACGCAGCGACCATTGCGAAAAAACTCAAACAAGAAAAGCAACAAGCCGAAAAGAAAAAGAAAACACTTACCACCCTCAAACGCAAAGCCACACGCCTGCAACGTACACTCACCGAAGAAGAAGCAATCATTACAAATCTTTCCCGCACCATTGAGGTTCAGGAAAAGAAATATACTGAGCTTGAAGCCAAGAACAAAAAACTTGCAACTGAATACAACGAGCTGAATTCCAAAAACAAATTGACACAAAAGGAATTGATATCATTGGTTAAAAAGCTATGGCCGTTGTACATTAATAGCCGAGTACTTGCCAGTAACGCAGCGGAAAACTGGGATGAACTGGATAGACGCTACACTTGGGCGTCAAAATTGTACGCCACAGTAGAAGAAAAACAGCGAGCCCTGCTGGAACAAGAAGCAAAGTTAAAGCTCCTTGCCACTAAGCAAACAGCTCTTTCAACCAAAGCTAAAGAGCAACTTGCAAATGTAAACGGAAAAAAAGACAAACTGTTGCAACAAAAGCTCCGTCACAGCAAGCAATTAAAAAAAATCAGTGAGCAACGGGCCTCTGCTGAGGCATCCCTGCGGGATATTCTCTCAATTATTGGAACACTGAACTACAAACTTGAAGAAAAGAGTAAAACAGGTGCAAACTTTTCACTGCTCAAAGGAGTATTGCCCTGGCCTGCGCATGGCGTAATTGCCAAGCGATTTAAACCCAAAGCAAAACCACCGGTTCGGGGCATCGGACTTGCCCTGCAGAAAGATAGCAAAATCCAAGCTGTTTCCAGTGGAAAAGTTGTCCATAACGATGTGCTACGAGGATTTGGTCGCGTTGTGATTGTCATGCATGGTGAAGAATATTATTCACTCTATGCTTTTCTTGCCGACAGCACACTGAATGTCGGTGATACCGTTAAACAAAAACAGGTGATTGGCAATGCCGGCTTCTACCCCGCTGTAGACGGACCAGGAATGTATTTCGAATTGCGCTTTCACCAAAAAGCAATTAATCCAGAGACGTGGCTTTCCGCTCTGAATTAATTTCGTATACATATTTTGCCTCCGGACGACAGGCTCTGCCCTAAAACGACAGACAGCACGCCCTTTGATCGCGAGTTAAACGTTACAGTTCCTGACACAGCACGCGTTCAAATTGAGACAAAATCGTGTTGGCACCCTTCAGACGCAGTTCTCCCGTTTTCGCTGCGGATGATGCAAATGAAACAAAACAAAAACCAAGAACACGTATAGTTACAAGCATGGAACAATCTGTTTTCTTTGCAGCAATACAACAACGTGCTGTCTTGTTATCAATTTGAACTTGGAGGATCTTTGATAATGCGCTTAACTATGTGGTTAGTCGCCATCATGACTACTGCCCTGCTTGCTTTATCTTCTATTCCGGGCATGGCAACAGATGCACAAAGCAAGTTTGAGTCTCTCAAGCGATTTAGCCAGATTTTAGACCTTGTTGAACGCTACTACGTACAAGACGTTCCAAGAACAGATCTTATCAATGGTGCCATCGATGGCATGCTTCAGTCTCTTGATCCACACTCCACGTTTATGGATCAGGAAGAATACAAAAGCATGCAGGAGTCCACTAGTGGCGAATTCTACGGCATCGGCGTGGAAATTACACAAGACGAATCCGGTGCACTCCGAGTAGTGACACCAATTGAAGATACTCCAGCAGATAAGGCTGGCTTACAAGCCGGTGACTTGATCCTTGAGGTAGATGGAAAACTCACTCAGGATCTTGGGCTTCGTGAATCTGTCTCACGTATTAAAGGCGAAAAAGGCACCAAGGTTAAGCTGACTATTCTTTCCAAAAAAGCAAAAGCTCCGCGTGAAGTTGAAATCGTCCGCGACGCAATCCCGCTCATCAGCGTAAAACTGCGTGAACTTGATGACGGTATTGTGTGGATTCGCCTCAGCCGTTTCTCTGAACACACAACAGACGAGCTAAAAGAAAAGCTTACTGCCTACAAAAAGAAACATAAAATTAACGGCATTGTTCTCGACTTACGAAACAACCCTGGCGGTCTGCTCGACCAGTCCATTAAGGTTGCAGATATGTTCCTCCAGGGAGGCACCGTTGTTTCCATTAAAGGTAGAGGAAGCGACTCCCGCAACTTTGATGCTGCAAAGCAAGCGTCAGACATCACAGCGCCTATGGTAGTGATTATCAACGCTGGATCTGCTTCTGCCTCAGAAATTGTGGCTGGAGCACTGCGTGACCATAAACGCGCACTGATTATCGGTGAGCAAAGCTTTGGTAAAGGGTCTGTTCAGAATATTATTCCACTGAACGACGGTAGCGCTATCAAACTTACCATTGCCCGCTACTTCACCCCTAACGGCACTTCTATTCAGGCAAAAGGTATCGAGCCAGACTTAGTGGTTCCATTCGAACCGCCTGCAAAAGAAGAAAACCCTACTGCCAAATTCCTCCATGCTCCTCGCGAAAAGGATCTGGAAGGTCACCTTGAAAAATCTGGTACAGGCAAAAAGGAATCCAAGTTTAAGCGAGACAAAGCGGTTAAGGAACGCCTTGCTAAAGACAACCAACTCCGCCTCGCAATGAACCTCGTAAAATCGCTTCCGCGAATCAAGTCCCTAAAATAAGTCGACCGATAAAAGGGAGAGTACAAAACGTACTCTCCCTTTTTTGCGTCTTTCAAATCAACCGACTCTGATGTATGAGTCTTGGGTATTTGAATTTTTGTTTAGGAGCTTTGATGTCTGATTCGCGACAGAGCCAGCCTGCACGCTGGCCTTACTATGCCCTTGCGGCTCTCTGCTGTATTACGCTGGTCGCTCTGATTTATGTGCTCTCCAGCGCTCCTGAAAAAAAGCACTCTGAACTTGTGGCAGAAATGCGTGCCCCTGTGAATGTTGCATCATTGCCGTATGAAGAACGACTGGATGCACCAATGGAAGAAGGCGTCAAACGTATTGACTATGCCATCTTACGTGCATTGCAGGACGCACACGTCCCCACCTCCAACATCGAACTTATTGCCATTGAACAACAAAAGTTCGGTGACGAATCTTTCCATTTCCAACAGTTACGCATCAACTCACAGTACCGACCGGAAGATCTTATTGCACCAATTGCAAAAGAGCTACTTCAATGGTCGAACAAAGCGACTCTGGCTAAACTTTCTACAACTATCTACCGCGTAACATTAAATGATGTTGAAACACATCTACTTAAATTTAACCAAACCAGTGGAACAGTAGATTCTGACAAGAATCCTGGCACATTGGATATTGGCGGTCATCTAACTATTGTGATAGACGACCTTGGTGAAAGTATTTCGGCAGCACATTCGCTTGCAGGCTTAGGCTATCCTGTCACTTTTGCTATATGGCCACGGTCGTCATATGCAAAAGAAATTGCAGGAATAGCCAGTGCTGTCTCCCGCGAAATCATCATTCATCAGCCTATGGAGGCTATGTCTGCTGATGCGAAGCCGGGACCTGGCGCCGTATACGTTGATATGACATCTGAGGACATTCGAGCTACCATTCGTGCTAACTACAAACTGGTTCCCGGGGCTGTTGGGCTAAACAACCACATGGGTTCCAAGTTTACGCGAGAGCGTAAGGCAGTACGAGAGGTTACACTAGAAGCAAAGGAATGTGGGTTCTTTGTTCTGGATAGTATGACTCATGCAAAATCAGTGTTTTTCAATGAGGCGAAAAGGCAAGGGCTAATTGCCTTCAGGAGAAATGTTTTCATCGATAATGTAAAAGAGGTTCAAAGCACCCTGCACCAGCTCAAAAAAGCTGAACGGATTGCACTGGCCAAAGGCACTGCCATTGCAATCGGGCATCCGTACCCCACCACCTTGCTGGCGCTACAAGAGTGGGAAAAACAGCGCAACGGAAGGGTTGCGGTTGTTAAGTTGTCGGAGCTTTTGAACTTCTAAAGGGCTAGATACAACAAGACGTCGGATACCACATAGATCTCGACGGTTGTATCCTTCAATTACCTTTCTATTTGGAGGATCAGTGGCAATGATTCAGAAAACTTTTTCCATTATTAAACCAGATGCAACTGCACGTAATCTTGAAGGCAAAATCCTTGCACGCATTCAGGATGCGGGGCTTAATGTAGTTGCTATGAAAAAAATTCGCATGACAAAAGAACAGGCAGAAGGGTTCTACTACGTCCATAAGGAGCGTCCTTTCTTCCAGAGCCTTATCGAATTCATGACATCAGGCCCTGTTGTCTGCTCTGTTCTTGAAGGCGAAAATGCAATTGAAAACTATCGTGCTATTATGGGTGCTACCAACCCTGCAGACGCTGCAGAAGGTACTATCCGTAAAGAGTTTGCAGAAAACATTGAAGCCAACTCCGTTCATGGCTCCGATGCTCCTGAAACCGCCCAGTACGAGATTAATTACTTCTTTAATAATCTGGAGATTACTGGCTAACATGAAAACGTTCGGCTGTATCGGCTGCGGTAACATGGGTTCCGCCATCTTAGGCGGTCTTAACTCCCAAGAGGACATCACGCTTATCGGGTACGACCCGAGTGGCAATGTCCCGTGCACAGCGTGCGACTCTAATATCGAACTTGCCAAGCAGGCAGACTTCATTCTGCTTGCGGTTAAGCCCGACTATGTCGAATCCGTGCTCAAAGATATCCAGCCCGCACTCACAAAGGATAAGGTCATCATTTCTATTGCAGCAGGTGTTTCCATGGAAACACTCACAAAATACAGCAGTGGCAAATGCCCTGTAGTTCGCTGCATGCCGAATACACCTGCAATGGTAGGCGAAGGCATTTTTGCTTTCTGTTTTGAAGACCCGTCTCTTACAGAGGAGCAACAGACAGCCGTTCACACCATGTTTGAGCAACTCGGCCAAGTTATGGTGCTGCCTGAATCTAAATTCAACGCATTCACCGCTATCGCCGGTTGCGGTCCTGCATATGTGCTTTACTTTATTGAAGCTGTAGCAGAGGCTGCTGTCAGCGTCGGTTTCCACAGAAAAGAAGCTACTGAAATGGCAATCAATCTCTTCAAGGGCACTACAAAGCTTGCGGATGAGTCTGATCACCATATTTCTGTTCTTCGAGAAATGGTGTGTTCACCTGGTGGTGTCACCATTGCTGCTGTAAACCACATGGACCGAACTGCTATCCGCGGAAATATTATCGACTCTATTTTTAAAGCTCACGATCGTGGCATTGAAATGAGTAAATAATTCGCTGCAGAACACTAAGGGCGCACCACATGGTGTGCCCTTTTTTTATTCAATGCGTAAAACTAGTTGCATCTGCAGGTCACAGCTCTGACATATCTATTAGACTCATCTCCCCCACAACTCGGCAATTTTCTTTGCCTATCACATGCCAGAAGGCAAAAAAAATCCCCCGCACCATTCTTGATGCGGGGAAAAACTTTTAATAAGCCAAAGACAATCGGCTATGCGACACTAAGATGCCTTAGTACCAGCTGGAACTTCACCTGAAGCGGTGAGCATTTCCATGCCGTCAGCAGTTTTAAGAGCCAGCATCATGCCGTGCGATTCAAGACCACGAATTTTGCGAGGCTTCAAGTTCGCTACTACAACAACCTGACGCCCCAGGAGGTCTTCAGCTTTGAAGTGCTCTTTCAGACCTGCAAGAATCTGACGCGGTTTTTCTTCACCAAGATCAACTTCACAACGGAAAAGACGGTCTGCTTTAGGATGGTCTTCTACAACGAGAACCTTACCTACACGCAGATCAACTTTGGTGAAGTCATCAAACTCGATAGGAGCTGCCATTTCCTGAGCTGGTGCAGCTTCTTTTTTCGCTGCCTGCTCTGCTGCTTTAGCAGCTTCTTCAATTTCCTTACGAAGCTTGTCAATATCTACACGCGGGAACAGGTTGGAACCCGGAGCAATTTCAATACCCACAGGAAGAACGCCCCATGCTTCAACTTCAGCAGGAAGATTTGCAGTCAGAGGATCAAAATCCAGACCCAGCTGTGCAATGAGCTTTTCTGCAGATTCAGGCATTACAGGCCACAGGTGCAGAGCAATTTTACGCATGCACTCAAGAAGGGTGTACATTACGGTGCCAAGACGCGCGGTGTCACCTTCTTTAGCAAGTGTCCAAGGCTGGCTGGAATCAACATACTTGTTCAGTGCACGAACGAGTTCCCAAAGGGATTCGATGCCGTAAGAGAAACGTACGTTATCAAACAGCTGCTGGAAATTTTTACAAGAGTTGGATGCAAGTGCACGTAATTCCATATCAGCTTCAGTGTACTCAGCAGGCTGTGGAACAACACCGCCGAAGTATTTTTTCACCATAGACAGTACACGGCTGAAGAGGTTGCCAAGGTCGTTAGCAAGCTCTGCATTCTGGCGCATTGCAAGAGCTTCTTCAGAGAAGCTTGCATCGTTACCAAAGTGCATGTCGCGAAGCAGGAAGAAACGGAAGGTGTCGTTACCGTATTTCTTTGCCATCTCGAGCGGAGCAACAACGTTACCAAGAGATTTGGACATCTTGGTATCGTTCACAAGCCAGTAACCGTGAACGTTGAGGTTGTTATAAGGCTCAAAACCTGCTGCTTTAAGCATTGTAGGCCAGAAGATTGCGTGCGGTTTAAGAATATCTTTAGCAACAATGTGCTGCACGCTCGGCCAGAATTTTTTAAAATTCTCACCGGCAGGGTAATCAAGCGCTGAAACATAGTTAAGAAGCGCATCAAACCATACGTAGGTAACAAAGTTGTTATCGAACGGAAGTTCTACACCCCATTCAAGACGGGATTTAGGACGGGAAATACACAAGTCTTCCAGTTCACCACTGTCGAGCAGGGAAAGTACTTCCTTACGGTAACGTTCAGGACGGATGAAGTCAGGATTGTCCAGAATGTGCTGCTTAAGCCAGTCCTGATATTTGGACATCTTAAAGAAGTAGTTCTTCTCTGCAATGTATTCAGGCTTAGTCTGATGCTGCGGGCACAGTCCGTCTTCCAATTCTTTTTCTGTGTAGAAACGCTCACAGCCGTAACAGTAATGTCCGCCGTATTCACCAAAGTAGATGTCACCGGAATCGTATACTTTCTGGAGTACGTCCTGCACTACCTTCTTATGAGAAGCATCAGTTGTGCGAACAAAATGGTCGTTGCAAATGCCAAGTTCAGGCCAGAGATCTTTAAAAAGCTGGCTGATCTGATCAACGTACTCCTGAGGGGAACAGCTGTTTTTCTCAGCAGCCTGGACAATTTTATCGCCGTGTTCGTCTGTACCAGTAAGGAAAAATGTTTCTTTACCCATCATCTGCTGGAAACGTTTCATCGTATCAGCAATGATTGTAGTATAGGCGTGTCCAAGATGTGGCTTAGCATTCACATAGTAAATTGGAGTCGTAATATAAAAGCGTTCCAAGAGAATCTCCCGACGGCTTCGCCCGCTGGAAACGGACGCTGGATTCTTTGTTGTATTGTATGGCTGTCTACAGCTGTAGACAGCAAACACTCATTCTATAATTTTCGTTGAGAAAGACTTCATCACGGTATGTAATGAAGTCTTTCTCAACGATATATTCATTCGTTAGTCGCAGAGACTATTCGTCAGACTTAGTTTTACGCTTGCGCTTGCGTTTACCACGACTGGTGCGTTTAACAGGCTCTGCACTCTTAACACCAGGCTTGCGAATCATCTGCTCACGCAGGCTTTCCACATCAACGCCTTCAGCTTTTGCGCGCTCTTCAAGTTCTTTTTCAACTTCAGCGCGGCGTGCTTCTTCTTCCTCTGCTTCTTTGGCTTCCTGCTCCTTGCGGGCAGCCTCTTCAGCAGCTTTCTTAGCAGCAGCACGAGCGGCATCCTGCAGTGCCTGATCCGGACGTGTTGCTTTCATTTCTGCCCACTCTTCCAGAGTAACTTCCATCTCCTCGTTAAACTCGCTAAGCAAGGAGACACTGTTGCGGAACATGTTCGCGCGAAGCACCTTCACGGAGCCATCCTCGGTAAAGTACTTTTTACCAAGCTTAGGACATGCACGATGGAATTCTTCGTAGTTTTCCTGCTCATAGGAAAGACAACAAAGCAATCTTCCGCAGATGCCAGAAATTTTAGCAGGATTAAGGAACAGGTTCTGCTCTTTTGCCATTTTGATGGTTACAGGAGCAAATTTGCGTAAAAATCTACGACAACAGCAAACCATACCGCAGTTACCTACAGCACCGACCATCTGGGTTTCATGACGTACACCAATCTGACGCAATTCGATACGGGTGCGATAATTTTTAACAAGGTCCTTTACAAGTTCCCTGAAATCTATGCGGTTAGGAGCAGTGAAGTAGAAAATGATCTTACTGCGATCAAAAAATACTTCAACATCCACAAGCTTCATATCAAGCTTACGCTGACGCACGCAATCGAGACAGTACTGAAACGCTTCACGAGAAAGCCCCTCATTTTCCTGATGACGCACTAAATCTTCATTTTCAGCAAGTCTGTTGACTTGTTTCAGCTCTTCACTTTCTGCATCTGCTGGCACATCGTCACGCAGAACAACGACTTCACCCAGTCCCTGCCCTTGATCGACAACGACCCAGTCCCCCATGGAGACATCCAGCTCTTTTGTTTCAAAGTAATATATGTTCCCATATTCACGGAACTTAACACCAGCTATTAATGACATGGCGATCCACTCTTCAAGATGCTGCCGTGGCAGCACGTATATGTTATATGCTGACTCAATAGATGATCAGCATTTATTTATTGAAAGAACATTTTCTTTTCGGCTTTATTGACGCTCGTGTCAACAAATCGAATATATGGTTGTGTTCTGGCGCATTCATGTTTATGAAAAAATCATTCGCATGATTTTGTAAATGTATTTCAGGAGAATAAAAATGATTGATCGTGAAAGCGCTTTTCAACTGCTGGATTCACAAAAACCT
Source organism: Halodesulfovibrio marinisediminis DSM 17456 (assembly GCF_900129975.1). Taxonomy (NCBI): domain Bacteria; kingdom Pseudomonadati; phylum Thermodesulfobacteriota; class Desulfovibrionia; order Desulfovibrionales; family Desulfovibrionaceae; genus Halodesulfovibrio; species Halodesulfovibrio marinisediminis. Next base: position 238,148 of record NZ_FSRG01000003.1, on the reverse strand, counting down.
GAGCCACATCTCATCCACCATGCCATGCAAACTGAAGCAGTTATGACTGGTCTTGCAAAGCACTTTGGTGAAGACGAAACGCTCTGGTCCATAACCGGTTTGTTGCACGATCTTGATTTTCCGACAACAAAGGAAGCTCCTGAAGAACATGGAAAACAATCTGTTGAACTACTCAAAGGAAAGCTTCCAGAAATAGCACTGAATGCTATACTCGCTCACAATTCGGAATACACGAATCACGACCCCACCACAAAACTCGATATTGCACTCCGTTGTGCAGAAACTGTTACCGGCCTTATTGCCACGAATGCGCTTGTTCGACCTAACGGCATGGAAGGCATGACACCTAAAAGCTTAAAAAAGAAAATGAAAGACAAAGCATTTGCTGCGTCTGTAAGTCGTGACCGAATTCGAGAGTGCGAGAAACTGGACTTGGATTTAGGACAGTTTTTCCAACTGGCCATTGAATCCATAACTCCCATAGCTGACTCCGTAGGGTTAGTTAAACGTACATAGCATAAGGATTCATAATCATGAAACTTTCTTTTGTTATTGTAACAAATAACACAAGCAAATTCATCGGGCGTTGTCTCGATTCAATCAAACAGACTATCGAAAACCAAACCGCATCTAAATTTGAAGCAGAAGTTATCGTTGTAGACAACGCTTCTTCTGACGATTGCGGAACTATTGCAAAAACCGCTCTTCCAGAGATTGAGCTTATCCAAAACTCTGACGACAAAGGCTATGCCGCTGCGGCTAACCAGGGTATCAAACGCGCAACCGGCGACCTTATTGTATTTGTAGATCCTCGTGTTGAAGTTCTTGCCGGTTCTGTACGCCGCCTGATGGATCAGTTTGCCACTAACGCTTCCTGCGCTGTAGCAGGTGGTAAAATTATTGGTTCAGATAATCTCGGCCTTAAGACTGCAGATCGTCTTCCAGGTCTTGTTGCTAACTTTAAGCGCATGTTCGGTTGCACATGCTCTAAAACCCGTAATGCAGATCAGCCAATGCCGGTGAACTTTGTTCCTTTCACCTTTACGGCTGTTCGCAGAGACGTTATCGCAAAACTCGGCCAGCTTGATGAACGTTTTTACGCTGGTCTTGCAGATGCTGATTTCTGTCGTCGTATTGTTAAGTCCTTAAACCCTTCATACAAAATCTACTTGGTACCACAAGCTACTGCACGTGTTCTCGACAAATTCTCACTGCAGGACGAATGTACAGACTACGCACTTAACGGTTCTAAAGTAGTTAAAGCACGCACCCGTAGCGAACAGATGTACTTCTGGAAACACTACTGCCCACTCACCGCACTCTTCTTCGGTGGCATGGACATGATCGTGTTCTCCATCCGCTACGCAGCGTACCTCATTCCGGGCGTCGGCTCCAAAGATAAACGCGGCTACGCTTGCAGCGTTGTATGCGAATCTGCAAAAGCAATACTTGCAACTCAGCTCGGAACTCAGTTCCCAGCAGAATAACTCTGCTCCGATCAGATACACAAAAAAAGGGATGCACATTTCGTGTGCATCCCTTTTTTATTATCAACGTATCGCCCTACCTGCTCTTTAATCAATGCGACACCGCCACAACATTCCAGCTAGGTGCAAACCCATTCACCATACTGCCCATAAATCTGAGTATGACTAGATGTTGTATTCTTTCAAGTTCACACTGGAATAGCTTAATATTTTATTGCTAGAATATACACCAAACCTTGCAACAGGCGGTGTACTCATGCTTCAAATTTTAGCACGCGGCGGCGGAAATGCCCACGATGCATCCACTTTTACAGAAAAACTGGGAACAATTCCCACCCCGAAGGGACAAGAAATCCTGGTAAAGGTATTAGCCACCTCCATCAACCCTGTTGACACCAAGATTCGGATGCGCACCCCAAGCTCTGAACAGGTTGTTCTGGGGCACGACACAAGCGGCATAGTCGTTGATGTTGGTAATGAAGTGACAAAGGTTCAAAAAGGAGACAACGTCTACTTTATGGGACAGACAAAATACCCCGGTTCCTTTGCCCAGTATCAACTTGCAGATGTACGCACAGTAGCACTTACACCGCTGCGCTGTTCAGATGCAGAAGCTGCCGCACTCCCTGTTGTCACATTTACAGCGTACGACGCTCTATTCACCCGCCTGGGATATATTGCCGCAGGAGATGCAAACGTTGGTAAAACCATTCTCATAATCGGCGGTGCCGGTGGGGTTGGATCAATGGCTATACAACTTGCAAAATGGGCTGGGTTGACTGTCATCGCGACAGCCTCACGTGAAGAGACTGTAGATTGGTGTAAAGATATGGGCGCAGACCACGTAATCAACCATCATGAAGATATTATTAAGCAAGTCCGTACCCTTGGATTCCTGGGTACATTCTATTTTATGCACTACCCATCTTAGCAAGCACTGGGATGCAATGGCTGAATTGATTGAGCCTCAATGTGCTGTTGTACTCATTGATGATCCTATCGCCCCGTTGGACATCCGCCTGTTTAAAACAAAGTCCGTCCGCATCTGCTGGGAATTTGCCATGGTGCGTACCATGTACGATACAGCCGATCTTGATATGCAGGGATTTACCCTAACCAAAATCTCACAGCTAATCGACTCTATGAAAATTCGATCACCTCTGACAGCAACACTCTATGGTCTGACTGTAAAAAATATTCAGAAAGCGCATATTCGGCAGGAATCTGGAACCATGGTAGGAAAACAGGCAATAATCGTTTCCCCATAACCTTATGGTCTTGCCATACGCTCCTGTAAACCCATAAAAATATGCCACAGAACAGGGACGATAAAGAGCGTAAGCAATGTAGCAGTGCACAAACCAGTTACAAAGGTTGCAGCCATTGTTCCCCAGTTGATGGAGTAATACGGAATACCTATAGCCATAGGTAACAACCCCAGAGTTGTTGTAAGCGTTGTGAGCAGAATAGGACGCAAACGTATCCGTACGCCCTCATACACGGCCTCATCCCTATGCATTCCTTTCTTGTGCAAATTATTAAGGAAGGCGATAAGAACAAGAGAGTCGTTAACAACAACACCAGTCACACCGATTGTTGCAATGAAACTGTTAATCGTAAAAAGCGTCCGGGTAAAAAATACGCCGTACACAACACCAATAAGCGCAAAGACCACAGCAGAAAGAATAATGAACGGCTGCACATACGAATTAAACTGTGTTGCCAGAATCATGTAGATAATCAGCAGCGCAATCAAAAACGCAAACATAAGTGATGAATATGACTTCTGCGTTGATTCATACTCACCCGCAAAGTTAAGTGTCGCACCGGGGTACTTGGCACGAATCGTTGAGTAATATTTTACGACCTTCTTCACTATATACGGCGGTGAATATGGTGAATCTGATCTCAAGTTAGCAGAAAGTGTAATCGCCCGTTCTCCCTGAAATCTATTGAACTGTCCCGGCTCTGTATACGTTTGTATTTTTACGATATCTCCAAGGCGTATGGGCCCCATTCCCTCTTCAATAACCGGTATATTCAATGCATCCTCAGGGGCTTGCAAGAAACGCTCATCTACACGCATTCTCAAATCAATATCTTCATCATCTGCTCTGAACTCACCCACAAGGGAACCATCCAGAATAGAACCAGCCATTCTTGCTACATGGCGTGGTGTAAGTTCATATTGTGAAACGCGCATTTCATCTGGAACAAAGCGGACAATTCTATTCGCGTAGCCTGTATCCGGCCGCAAATCCACCAAGTACTCTGAAAATTCTTTACTCGTTTTCAGATAGTTCCAAATATCACGGCTCAACGACTCAACCTTCGCTGTATCTACCCCCATGATGCGGATCGTCAAATCTTTCCCTGTAGGAGGCCCATCAGATTCTGCACGAACCCGAACTACCCAGCGTTCACCCCAGCGTTTCTTCGCATACGCAGTTAACTCTTTGCGCATGGTATCCAAGTGCGCAATCGGATCATTAGTCGGATAGTCGGCAAATATACGAGAGTTAATCTCAGGCAATTCAACGTTAATTGTTCCGTAATTTGAACCGTAAACCTGCTCGTAGTCTTCATTCACATAAAAACCAGCAAATGCTGTGGCAGCCCGAACAACATTTTTCCCCTTGGAATCAATCGCTACCGTCATCTCTTTTAACTTACGTGAAACTTCCTGAAGAGATGTCCCTGCAGGAGCTTCTACATTCACATAGAATATATTGTAGTTATCTGGAAAAAACTTAATACGAAGAAGCGGAAGCGTACCAGAAATAGACACTCCGAGAATGAACAGCGCCCCAAGAAAAGCCACCAAAACAACGCCGAGGCTCTTCGCACGGTTTCTCATAAAAATACGCAGAATAAAAACAGCCCAATCCTTAAACTTGACCATAAAAGCTTGATCAGGTGGTGGGGTATACCCATGAGCAAACTGCTTTGCACCAGGCCAATCATAAAAGTGCGACGGCAAAATAAGCAGGCACTCAATAAGTGATGCGGCAATGGCAAAGCTCACAGCTATAGGAATCTGCGCAAAAAATTCGCCTGTAGAACCGGACATAATAAGCATAGGCAAAAATGCCGCAACCGTGGTCGATGTTGCTGAAATAACCGGTACAGCCACTTCAGCTGCCCCATCAACAACCGCCTCCTTAAGCGGTTCGCCAATCTGGATGCGCCTGTAAATATTTTCAATCACCACAATAGCGTCATCAACAATAATACCTGCCACAAGTACAAACGCAAAAAGCGTAATCTCATTCAACGAGTTACCCGAAACCTTCATGAAGATCATCGTAACTAGGAATGAAAATGGGATACCCACAGTTGTAATAAGGGCATTACGCAGCCCCATCACAACCCAGATGATAATCATCACAAGAGTGATACCCACAAGCAGGTTCGACCCCATAACATTCATGGATTCATCAATATATATGCGCTGATCCTGTGTAATGACAGGCTGAACTTTATTTACTGCCAGACGTTCTTTATGTTTTTCAACGATCTCTTCTACAGCATCGCAGATGGCAATAGCATTCCCTGTGCTCTGTTTCATAATAGCAACGGTGAGGCAGTCTTTACCATTTACGGAGGTAATAACATGTGGGTCGCGATAGCTGTATTCAGCCTTTGTCATAATATCACCCACACGGACAAAAGACCCTTCGTTGTCGCGACGCAAGATGACGTGTTCAATGTCTTTCTGCGTACGGAAACGCTCATCAACCACCACTATGTACTCAGATTTTCCCGTATCAAAATCACCCGCTGGAATAGATACGTTTGCATCAAGCAATGCTTTGCGCACTTCTTCCAGCGTAATCATATACCGGTTCATTTTTTCTGGTGAAAGATCAACATGATACTCTCGGGAATACTCCCCGTTCAGGCGAACTTCTTTAACACCGGGAATACGGACAAACTCGTTTTTAAGCTCTTCCGCAATAAGGCTCAAAGCTCTGTTTGATCTGTCGCCAACAAGAATCACGTTCAAGGCAGGCAGCCACTCATCAATGGCAATTTCGGTAAATTTGGGCGGGTCCATGTCTTCGGGCAGGTCATTTTGAATAGAAAGCACTTTGAACCGCAACTCGTCATACAATTTTTGATAATCAGAATCGTCAACGAATTTCACCAGAATAGAACTTCGTTCCCGATACGAGCGTGACCGGATATACTCAACCTGTTCCAGACTCTCCAAAGCCTCTTCAATCTCTTTGGTCACCAAAGATTCTACATCAGACGGCGATGCTCCCGGAAGAAAAGCGCTTATGTGCACCTTGCCCATCCTTACATACGGCATCCTGTCTACAGGAATAGTAAGAATACTTATGACTCCGAGAATCATAAGCACCAAAAAGGCAAGATTAACAAGAACCTTATGCTTAAGAGTAAAAGCAATTACAGGGCGCATGGCATCTACCTAGAACACAGTCTGTGGTGGATCGGATAAGAAACGATCACCAGCTGAAATTTCTTTGGAACGCACGCGCTTTGTGCCATGTCTATCGCCATCCCCCATTACTATGACAGGAACTTCTTCACCTGTATCACGAATGAGAAATGCCTCCTCATATCCGCGCACTAAAGCACTATCCGGAACAATCACCGCACCCTTTGTCTCTTCCATTGGAAGATACAAATTCGCACGAATTCCCCCACGTTTCTCTATAGGAAACTTGTCAATAGCAAGATCCACCTGAATTTTTCGCATAGCCGGATCAAAGTCAGGAGAAACATTCTCAATACGCGCTGCAACCTTCTTATTAAGTTCTGGTAACTCTAACTCTATTTTTTCCATTTTCTGTAATGTAATCAGCTCTGAAGGAGTAAGAGCCATTGGAACAATCAACACATTAAAATTGCCGATTTTTGCTAGTTCATCACCGTTGCGGACGAGCTCACCCGGTTCAATATATCGTTCGATAACCTTCCATCCGGCAGGAGCCAGAATGGAATGACGATTTTTATGCTCGCGTAAAATCAACTCCTCAACTTTCAATGCATCAGAATCTTCACGTGCCGTCTGAAGATCACGCACAAGAGCATCAAGAGTAGTCTGTGCAGCATGTTTTTTTTCAATAAGCGTCCGATACCTTTCAGCCTCTTTTGAGTAAAAGGTAACGTCACTATCAATTGCCTGCTGCTTATCAAGATTGCGGCGAATATCGAGATCAATAAAGGTGGGATCAAGACGCGCGAATAGACCATCAGGTTTAATAGCATCCCCAACATCGGCGTACACAGCAATACACCGTGCATTCTCTTCACTTGAAATGGTTATAACAGTGCGCGGACGGGTAAATCCTGTCATATGCACATACCGTTTTGCCGCCTTGGCAACAAAGACCTTTTCACTGTGCGCAACATCAACACCAATAAGGATGAGGATCAGAATCAGGAAGAAAACCTTACGCCACATATGTGCTCCTTCAAATCTGACGAACAGTACAAGAGAATACTCAGTAATTACCTAAAAAAAAGCTGCAATAACAGGATTAACTTACTATTATACTGTTATTTTTTATTTAAACTCCGCCTGTAGGGAACTTCCTTCTATTCACCAAGTTATCGTTGCGTACAAAAAAAGCTGTCCTTCTTTCGAAGGACAGCTCTATTGCATTCTATTGGCTTAAACAGATAACTGCTATTTGACCATTGCCTTACGTAATGCAAGTACAGTTTCAGTAATATTGTCTGCACCAACAATTTCGGAAACAATTGCGCAACAACGGGCACCATGATTTGCAACATCCTGAATATTATGCAGCTTAATTCCACCGATGGCTACATGCGGGATGTTATGGTTCTGAGTAACGTACTCAAGATATTCGTAGCCAACAGGAGCACAGACATCTTTTTTAGTCTGAGTCGCAAAGATAGGCCCGACACCGATGTAATCCGCACCAAGCTCGATTGCTCGCTTACACTCTTCAGGAGAGTGAGTGGAAAGGCCAATGATCTTATCAGCACCGACAAGCTGACGCACCTGCGGTACAGGAATATCCTGCTGCCCTACATGCACGCCATCTGCATCACAAAGCATGGCAATGTCCACGTGATCGTTCACAATGAATTTACAGCCAGCCTGTTTTGTCATAGCGCGAATCTGCAAACATTCTTCCAGCATTTCACCGGACTTTTTATCTTTTTCTCTATACTGAAGCACTTTAATACCTGCCTTAAGCATGGCGTCAACTACTTCAACATTAGAACGGCCTTTCGACAGACCTTCGTCTGTGAGCGCGTAGATATCGGTATCTAAGATTTCTTGAAAGTTCATACTACTTCCCCAGAATATGCGTTAGCACCACATCTGCCTGCATAGCGGCAGCCATAAGCACTTTAGGTGCCATAGGCGGATGATCGGCAATATCAGTTGTAAAATCACCAACCAGAACGGCATCGTCACGGATTTTTCGTTTCTGCATGTACGGTTCACCCCACCCTGCCATTCCGGAAGCGGAAACAAACAAGCGTGGATCGGACAAGTACAATGCAGCCATCATCTTCTTACCGTCAATGCTGTCTAATGCTTCGACAATTATATCGCAGCCTGCAAAGTATTGCGGCGCAGTGGTTGGTGTTATCTGACAGTTGTGTACCGTAATGTTCAAGGTGCTGTCTATGCGAAGCAGGTTCGTTCTGCCCACCTCTACCTTTGTCATGCCGACCTGATCTGCAAAAAAGAACTGCCGGTTCAAGTTAGAAGTGTCCACAACATCATAATCCACAATAACAAAGTTACGGACACCACTCCGAGCCAGCATAAATGCACAGTTAGACCCAAGTCCGCCGCAACCGGCAATGCCTACAGTGACAGACGCAAGCTTCTCCAACTGATCTGGAGTAAGATAGCGGGACAAACCTTCCTGTAGCGATGAAAAAGTGGTCATAACGGTATCCTGCATGGATTAAAAAGGTTCCCAGTCTTTAAATACCGGCTGGAATCCTTTTGCTTCAATTGCCTTGCACATTTCCTCAACACTACGAGGGTCTGAAATATCAAACTGCGCAGTACTGTCATCTTCTGCAGTATGTCCACCCACAGCGGTGGTCACTCCGGCAGACATCTTAGTTACACCCAGCGGAATCATATTATCACGCAGTTCAGCAGACTCTCGAGTAGACACCGTGATCCCTACGTTATGTAAGAAAATACGCTGAGCGAGAACAAGCTGAACCAAGTTTTTATCTGTCACGATAGATGCCGGCTCATATGCCCCCACATGCGGACGCATCCGTGGCGGCGAAATAGCAATGTTCGTTGCAGGATATTTGCGCTGCAAATAATCTGCATGCAATCCGGTAAAGAAGGCATCGCGCTGCCATACGGACTCAAGCCCGAGCAGTGCCCCTACGTTCACAGTGCGCATTCCAGCCTTACAACCACGCTCAGGGGCATCCAGTCTAAAATGATAATCGCGTTTAGGACCTCTTGGATGCAAATCCATGTACAACGGTTCATTATATGTTTCCTGATAAATAGTCAGGCCGTCTACGCCCCGTTCAATAAGGTAAGCATACTCTTCCTGTGTCATTGCATATACTTCAATGCTGACAGAGGAGAAGTATTCACTCAATATCTTCGAACAGTTACCAATATACTCAACAGTAGATTTGGCTGGAGCATCACCAGTAAGAATAAGAAGGTGCTTTAATCCTGTTGCCGCAATGGCTTCGGCTTCCCTGCGTAATTCCTCTTCGGTAAGCTGCGTACGAGAAATGCGGTTCGCAGTATTAAAACCACAGTACACACACTGGTTAGTACAGTAGTTCGCAAGGTACAATGGGGTAAAAAGCTGAATCGTCTTTCCGAAATGACGCATGGTAATTCCATGCGCTTTCTGCGCCATTGCTTCAAGCATTTCCTCTGCTGCCGGCGAGAGGAGAGCCAGATAGTCTAGCGGAGTTATAGAGTGCTTCGCCAGCACCCGCTCCACATCAGCAGGTGTAACTGCTGCGAGATACGCTGCCATATCCAGCGAATCGTACTGTGAAAGAAGATCAGAAAATCCCATATTACATACCGCCTAAAAAGCCGGTCAATGGAGATGAGGCATCGGCTACGCCGGTTGATACTACTGCGGTCTGCGCCAAGTACGCAGCTCGACCAGCACGGACAGCTTCACCAAACGCCCGTCCCATTGCCACAGGATCACCGGAAGCTGCAATGGCTGTGTTCACCAGACACGCTGCTGCACCCATTTCCATAGCTTCACACGCCTGTGACGGAGCGCCGATTCCTGCATCAACAATAATCGGTAAAGAAATTTCATCAATCAGAATACGAACCATTTCTTTTGTCTTAAGCCCGCGGTTACTGCCGATAGGAGCACCAAGCGGCATCACCGCCGCCGCTCCGGCATTCACCAGATCGCGCGCTACATACAAATCCGCATTCACATACGGCAGAACAACAAACCCTTCTTTTGCAAGAATCTCTGTAGCCTTTGCGGTTTCATAACCGTCCGGCAACAAGTACTTGTTGTCAGAAATGACTTCGATTTTAATCCAGTCACCACATCCGGCCGCGCGCGCCAAACGAGCAATTCGCACTGCTTCGTCGGCATTGCGCGCACCGGACGTATTTGGCAACAACTGCATGTGCTTGGGAATGTGCTGCATTACATTACCAGTAGCAGCGTTTGTGTCGACTCGTCGTAACGCAACAGTGATAACCTGAGACCCGGACGATGCACATACATCGGGAATGATAGTATCTGAGCCATATTTACCGGTTCCGGTAAAAAGTCTGCTGGTCAGGCTGACTCCGCCGATAACCAATGCGTCGTTGTTGTTCGCTTCCATTAGCCCCCTCCTACGAATTGCAGGATTTCCAATACATCCCCGTCATTAAGTACGGTAGTTCCAAAATCATCAGCCATCACAACGGTTCGATTCAGTTCCACGACAACCGCTTTTACATCCACGCCGTTGCCCTGCAGATATTCAAGCAGGGTTGTGTCGTCATTGCATTCTTGCATCTGACCATTTACAGTTAGCTGCATTGTAGGGTTCCTTTGCTGCTTTAATCGCATAAAAAAAGCTTGCACGAAGGCAAGCTTAGAATACGAGTTAAGAACTCAGCCTTCCTCCGGCGGTATAAACCGCGTCAGGTTCAAAGGGTCTGAACGCTATGTTCACTCTCAGCCCGAAGGCTCCCCCAGCTGTATGTAGACACACCCTGTATCTCATAAAACATTGTGCGTTTTATGCTACAGGCATAAAAAAAAGCTTACCCCGTAGGATAAGCTTATTGTTCTTTTAGCTTAGTGCTTCCCTACGGTGGTACAAACCACATCAGGTTCAAGGGTCAGAACTCTTACGCTCACTCTCAGCCTCTCAAGGCTCCCCTAGCTGTTTCAACATGTATAGTCAGAATTAACAATCCTGTAAAGCTGTTTATTTAACCAATTTTATTTTTATAAAAGAAATCACTAAGTTTGTTAGATCCTTCACCTGTATCCTATAGAAAACACACCACTTGATGCGTGTTACTTTTTTCTATATCGTCACACGAGCAAATTGTTCGAATACGGACGCACACCTTCAACCTGCCTTGGTCTCAAAAAACAAACAGCACAGAGGAGTCAGCCATGCGCTTATCAACTATCCTTTTTGTCTTTATCCTCACCTGCATTCTTACTACCTCTGCCCTTGCCCACAGGGTAAATGTTTTTGCCTGGGTAGAAGGAAATATGGTACATTCTGAATCGTTCTTTTCAAGTGGAAACAGGGCACAAAAGAGTGCTATAACTGCTACGGATAAAAAGACAGGAAAAGTAATCGCAAAAGGCACCACCAACAATAACGGGGAATGGTCTTTCACACTCCCTGCTGATGCAATACAAAGTAAAGATCCTATTGTTATTGCACTTGACGCTGGTCAAGGCCACGCAGGTTCATGGACGCTGGAAACAGAAGATTTTGCTGATGCGCCCCCCCTGCCTGCAACTTCGACCAAAACTACTCCTACTTCTTCAAAGCCAGAAACGTCAGTACAGCCTCAAACGCCCGTGCAGCTGTCTACACAAACAAACGCTTCCTCCAGCACAACCGTTACACTGACTAAGACAGAACTGGACAAACTTATTCGTGATGCTGTGCGACAAGAAATTGCTCCACTGAAAGCACAAGTTTCCAAACTAAATGCACAGATCCTTCAACCGAAAACAACCATTAAGGATATTTTCGGCGGCATCGGCTACATTCTAGGTCTCCTCGGACTGGCAGCATTCATGCATTATCGTAAGAAAGCGTAACTCAACTTAATGACAAACCCGAGCTCTGCAGCGCACGCCTCGGGTACTTGTTTCCATACAGATCAAAAAAACACCTACTGTTGGCTTGTGTTACTTGGAACGAGTCTATTTCTAACATGGACTTACCGGGACTTCTTCCAAAACTTTTTCTCGGGTCTAGCACTACACGAGGTTGTCTCAACCGCTAAAACAGCTTTGCAAACTGACTACTCTCTGCTGTACTGTGGTGTATTGCTCTTCTTTCATAAAAACACTATGACGCGGCAGACATCTTATGAAAAAGGAGCCTCGCATGGCTAAATCCAAAAAAGAGCAACAGAAGCTGAAAAAACGCATTGCAGCTATCAAACGCCGAAAAGCATCTACTGCTGACGACTTTTCCGACACCGTAATGAAGTTTTGTAAGCCGCTTCTGGCAGAATCTGAAAGCTTAAGCGGTGATGACAATGCCATCGGTCTTGGCGTCTTTGCATGGAACGCATCATTCCTTCCACGCGACCGCTGGGAAGACGGCCTGCACCGCTCTCTAGAACAGTTTGATCTCACAGACGAAACAAAAACTACTCTTGTTGATATTGTAGAAGAAATGGTTCGTCAGAAAGAAGTAATGTATCCAAACGACCTGCGCGTTATTACTGACTATAAAGTGCACGAAACTGAGCAAGGCCCTCTTCTCACAGTTGACGCTAAACTTGCGAAAAAAGCACTGCTGCCTTCTTTCAAAGGCGTTCCTTCCGAATAGCCTCCCCCTAGTTTGACATGCCAAACTCCGTAGCAAGTTCACGGAACGGTTCGTCGAATCATACAGACAACAAGAAGAAAGCCCGCTGGAACCAGCGGGCTTTCTTTTATTAGATTACGACCATGACCTACTAATCAGGACCAGGGCAAGCTACGTTGCTCAGGTCTTCGATTTTACCATTTTTAATACGCCAGTCACGAATGGCCTGCATGTCCATGAACATCTGGAACATCTGGAAGAAACCATGCCAGTGTGCATAGTCAGGACCATTCATAGCTGCACCCTGACGGGCACGGCGGCCTTCATGATGCCACAGGTAGTACATCATACGCTGGAAGCCATCTCTCCAAGGATCATCGCCGAGGAGTTTTTTGTCTGCGAGTTCTTTCTTCATAGCTACCGCTTTATCCCAGTAGATATTGTAGAGTTTCACAGAAGCATCAAGCGTTTCCATTGTTGCATTAGTATGCAAGGTGGAGTGACAGTTTTTACATACCTTACGCATGCGTTTTCCACCTTCTTCACCGTTACCGCGATCGCCTTTACGAATTTCAGAACGTTTACTATAGAGCTTCCACTTCAAGCGAGTCTCTGGGTTATGGGTAGTGCTCAATTCTCCTATCCCGCTCAAGTGACATACTGCACAGGTTGGAGCATCATAATCACCCGGTTCCCATGTATCCGGAGCTGCATTAAAGTTCCATTTTTCACCGTGGGCACCATAAACTTGACCATGTTTAGACTGTTCGTAAATTTCAATATTCGGATGGTCAGGCCCAAGGTGGCATGTACCACATGATTCAGGCTTACGAGCTTCCGCAATGGAGAACATATGACGGGTATGACAAACAGAACAGTTACCAACTGAGCCGTCTGGATAACGCTGACCTGGCCCCGCAGGCCATGTCATATTGATTGGCTTATTGTCTGCACCTAGCTCAATGATGGTGCCGTGACACATCTGACAACCGGATGCACGCGGAGCTCTACCTTCAGGGGTATTACGATCGACACCAGTAAATTCGAGGCCTTCGTAGTAGTACATCAACTTATCGAAGGTAGGGTTATTCATAACAGGCTCGGATGCCGGTGTAGAATGGGAGCTTTCTAAGAACTGTGAAACTTCCACAGGGTGGCAACGAGAACAGGTCTTTGAAGATACCATTGGACTGGTATAAATGTTTGTTCCACGCACACCTTCACACTGGCTAGCCATAGGTGATGTTTTTTCCACTACGTGACAGTCATAACAAGAGACCTGCGCATGCGCCATGCGCCCGTTTCTCCAGTTATCTACAATCCCGGGAGTTTCTTTTGAGTGACATTCGATACATTTTTTAGCTGCTTCAGAAAAACCACGCTCAACGAGAATCTGCTTATGCAATCCTCCAAGGGTTGCATCCCCTTGCGATGTGGCTTTTGGTGTTTTTTGCTGCACCTTCTCCTCAGCCGCGACAGATCCCGCGCCCAGCATGCAACAGATCACCATTCCAAGTAGGATTACCAAAGTCCTCCGTATGTTCATTCCATTTCCTCCACACACTTTCAGGTTTTCATCCGTTGTTACGATTATGAATCCCTGTTGAAATACTGGTTCACGTAAAACATCATGTCCTTATGTCCCACATGTTCGTGGCACTTAACGCACTTCAATTTATTTTCTTCACGTAAATATTCTCGATGCGCTAAAATGGCTTTTAAGCCCATTTTAGGGGACAACAAATTGGCATGACATTTCTTACAAGAAGATTCGTACGTGTACTCCTCACGGAACTTTCGCCGCTCAGACCAGTCATACGTATAGGGGTCGATGATCATATTCATGATAATATCGCGTGCACCGGTATACGCTTTTGCTGAAACGTACTCTACGAGAGTGCCATGTGGCAGATGACAATCCACGCATTGAGCAACAACCCCTTGAGGGTTATTCCCCCCATGTGCCGAGGCAAGCCATGCCTTCCTGAATGGCTTCATAGAATGGCATGTTATGCAAAAGGTATCAGTGTTCGTCAGCGTAATCATATGACCTGAGGCCAAGACGAGAAGAACACTTAATACAACACCGGATACACCCCCTACCAACAATAGTTTTTTTCTATATTTCCTATCGCTGCTCTGAGGCATAAACCTCCCCTTTGCCAATAATTAAAGGGTGATCCCAAAACAATTGATCAATACTACCACGTAAAGAACGTATCCGCATTATATCTTTAGTAATTTCCCCCAAAAAACATACGCGCAGCCGCAACCTCCCTGAACATGGTCAGATGCGCACCATTACTTTTTTATCTCGGAGGTCACAGGACAAAAAAAAGCCCCGCACAAATGCGGGGCGTATCTTTCAACAAACTAGAACCTGTTATTCCTGCTCCAAGACCAACTCAGTCTTGGCAGGACGCATATAATATCTGTAGTAACCAACAACATTACTCATAAAGAAGAAGCTCTCAAGCCCAATAGCAGACGGCGACCAGACAACTATATTATGCACAATCCACAGTGCGACACCAAAAAATGTAATCTCACGCAACCGCTTATCTGTCTTAGAAAAGGCTGCTATTGTGAGTACAAAGGTTGCCCCAAAGCTCAAGATACTAACCAAGCCTGTATATGTCCAAATTGTACCCAGCACAGCTATGGCACAGAAAAAATACATCCATCTGCGCTCTGTTGTATACCCACTAACTGCATATCGCACAGCAGATACTGCCATAAGAACTGTTGCTGTCCATTGTTCCAGCAGCAAAAAATGCACTGCCATAAAAAAGCATGCAGCAGCAATTGAAAGTAAAATATATTTTCTATTCTTAAACTGGAAAGAAAGAATATCAAAAATCAGTGCTACACCTACAAGCATTTGTGATATTGCAAATACAGACATGTTAAACCTTGAACAAAAAAATTATGAGTAAATAGTAAAATACATAGTCTAAAAAATTTAGCCTACAATTGAAGATAAAATTACATCTAATATACTAGATAGTAATCACCAATACAGTACAAAACAATTTTTATCTATCTTTCATAAATTCAATATTAGATACAAAGAAACACTATAAGTTTTATTTTAAAGCAATAAAAAAAGCTGACACTATATCGCATTGAAAGCTAAAGAGAGACAGAACCCAACAACCTGTGCTCTCTTCAAAGTACAACTGGTGTCTACAGTGACATACGAGTAGCCCCCGAAAAATGCCTTCTGCATGCATCCCTACAAACCAGAATACTTAATGCTTCAACATCACGAAATAATGTCAGCAATTAGTTACTAAAATGAGAATATCGCCAAGACAAGTAAAAAAAACATTATTTCGTAAAAAGTATAGATTTTTGCAATATAACAACCTTGCAAAACGACTAACCTCTACTTCATTCCCTCTTGACGCATCTATTTAAAGCTACGTTAAACCTGCGCAATAATCAAACCATATAGCTTGTTCAGGTTTTCTACATCTTCAGCAAGGTCTTCACCTTTTGGTGTTTCAAGCACCATAGGTAAATCAATAAATCTTGGATCGTTAACTATACGGGCAAAGGTTTCTTCTCCCAACAAACCATGCCCAATATGGTCATGCCTATCAAGATGGCTTCCCAATGCTCCTTTTGAATCATTAACATGCATAAATTTAAGACGACTCAGCCCAACTGTTGACTCAAACTCAGCAAACGTCGCAGCATATCCTTCATCAGTAGTAAGATCATAACCGGCAGCATAAGCATGACATGTATCAACACACACCCCAAGTCTGTCAGCATTCCTAGAGTGCTGAATAACGACTGCAAGCTCATCAAAAGATCGCCCAAGCGTTGTTCCCTGTCCTGCTGTATTTTCCAACAAAACCATCACTCGCTCTGTGCGAGAGTCATAAAACGCCCTGTCCAGATTCTTAGCTACGCGCTCCAAGGCCTCATCGACATTGCTCCCCAGATGCGCCCCCGGATGCATCACCACGTAAGGAATATTCAACTGTTCTGCACGTTCAAGCTCATGCGAAAATGCCGCAACAGATTTTTCTACGCCCTCTTCTTTTGGCGAGCCAAGGTTGATCAAATACGAATCATGTGCGGCAATGGGGTAATCACCCCAATCCTTACAAGCTCCGATAAACGCATCAATCTGTTTTTGCTCCAACGGCTTAGATTTCCACTGGCGCTGATTCTTCGAAAATATCTGCAAGGCGGTTCCATTTACACGCATAATGCGTTCAATAGCTTTATCCAATCCACCCGCAATGGACATATGGGCACCAAAATATCGCATATCTTTCCCTCTTATAACATCAGCATATGCATGCTGAAATACTCGTTCAGAATATCACTCAGTCCAATAACAGCTCATTCAACCGAACCGGCACAGCGTGTTAGTATTCATTTATTGTTCACGGCATCCATTGTCCACCGTAAAAACATACGCTATAACGCCTCATTCATAGAATATGGGAGTATATGATGTCGTCATCAATGAAATATAAATTCAATCTTTCTGATACAGTTGGCACCGTTGGATATGTTTCCTGCGAACCGCCAGCAGATATTACATTTGAAGAAGCCCTCGCATACCTTGAAGAGCATCCGCTCGACGATTTTATGCATAAATACCTGCTGACCAGCATTCAGAACTTTGATCAAAAGAAATTCAAAGCGCTGCTCAAAACTGCCGTGCAAGACTACACCATTATCAAACCTGTTCTTGCAGCGCTGCTGTATGAAACATGCCTCCTGTACGGTAAGTTTTCCAAAATGCTTCCTCTGTTTCCTGATGATGCTACCGAGCAATTGCAGGAACATACTCCCCTTATCTACATCCGCTGGTTCAAGCGCGAAGATAGGTATAATCATCTTGCATGGATTACCAAGTTCAAAGAAAACATTCACGAACACCGCATGCTGCCTCTGCCAGAGGTTGCAGAAGATTTTGACCTGCCAATGCTCTACGGGCCTAGCACAGAAGAGTTCGTAACCGCTGCAACAATTCGTGAAGAACTTCTACAAACTTCATACGGCAATCCGTGGTCACGTCCACCAGCACAGGAAACAACAGACCTTGCACTCAGCAGACTTAATGAAACACCTTTGTTTGCTGATGTTGAGATGCGACATATTGCCTCTCTGTCCCCTATCGCTCTGTTACGCCGTTGGAACATTGATCTATCCATAAAAAACGGTTCTCTAGACTATACGCTGCAAGGACTCGCTACCTCTTATGGACGCGGACTCGCATTAGCAGACGCACGAGTTGGTCTGACTATGGAAATAGTTGAGCGTTCATCATCCTTCGTCTCCTTTGACGAAGCAGGCGTACTTAACACTCTCAAAGATCATCCGCTGACACACGCTCGCTACTCTGAACTGGTAGAACAAGGCATTGCGGCGTTCGATCCAAATTTACTCTCGCTTGAAGTTCCGTACGAAGATGAAAAGCTTTACTGGATGGAAGGACACACCCCGAAACTGGAAGGCGAAGGTTACGAGTCAATCCTTGTTCCTGTTCAGATGGTGTACATGTTCTGCAACTTAGACGAAGTCTCTCTCTTCTCTTCACCAGGCTCAACAGGCCTTGCTTCCGGCAACATTCTCGAAGAGGCAAAGGTTGCAGCACTCATGGAAATTTTTGAACGCGATGCTGAAGCAACGAAGCCTTTCGATAAAAAAGAATGCTTCACGCTTACTACAGAAGATCCTAAACTCAACATGCTGCTCAACGACTACGCAGCACGAGGCGTGCATGTGATGTTTCAGGACATCACTACGGAATTCGGCATCCCATGCTACTACGCATTCGTCATGGGCAAACGCGGTGAAGTTTACCGCGGAACTGGTGCCGGTCTGGATGGCAGAAGAGCCATCGTATCTGCATTAACAGAAACACCATACCCTTATCCACAAAGCCCTCCATCTGCACCAGCGCTTCGTGGACTAGAAACACGTAAGCAGGAAGATCTTCCTAACGTTTCCATGGAAGATCCTATCCGCAACGTGCAGATGCTGGAAAAAATGCTCATCGCCAACAACAGACGACCAGTCTATGTTGAGCTTGCACGCAAGGACTTACAGTTCCCTGTAGTCAAAGCGCTTATTCCAAACATGGAACTTACAGCCGACTTCGACTCGTTTACCCGCGTTAGCCGCAGGTTATTTACTAACTACCTGCGTATGGAAGACTAGCCAGACCTGATCTGGCAATGCTTTCGGTGGCGCTTGCCAGCATGACGTCTTCGACGGTGGGTTTTCTGCCTCCGGCGGCCAAAAAGAGCCTTGTTTCACTGCCCTTATCCGTAATCTCTCATTCTTCGAGAACGGCTAAGGCTCTGTAGAAAGGCTTCTCTGGACTCTCCAAAGACTTTTATCTGCGAGGCTTTCCTGTTTTTTACTCAACTTCGCGGTTTATACCTCACTACCTTTCGTGAAATAAAAAAGGCTGTTCCAACATGTTTGGAATAGCCTTTTTATATTAGTTAAGTCAGTGGGGCATAAGCCACGAGGCTACATAAGAAACGTGCTGACCTCGCAAGTAAAAGCTTTAGGAGATTCTTAAGAAGCCCTTTTCCAAAGCGGTAGCTGTTCTTGAGGTACGAGAGATTACAGACAGCGACAGTGTAAACAGGGTTCTTAAGCCGCCGGAGGCAAAAAAAGTCCCACAAGCGCTATAACAGCTTACGGTTCCTGAAGCGTAGGAGCGAGAACAATTTCACGGACACAGACAGATTGGGGTTGCTCGTAAGCAAACACAATTGAATTGGCGACATCCTGCGCACTCATCACACCCCCCATCTGTTCCTTCCACTGGTTGTAGTTAGCTTTAATTTCATCAGAAGTGGTATGACTAAGAAGTTCTGTTTCAGCGGCACCCGGAGCAATTACGATCACACGAACATTATCGGCTGCAACTTCTTCACGAATATTTTCACTCATAGCATGCACCGCAAACTTGGTTCCGCAGTAGACAGCATGATTCGGGAAAGTTTTACGTCCTGCAACAGAACTAACATTAATGATAGTTCCCTGCTTACGTTCACGCATACTTGGGAGAACAGCGTGAATACCGTTAAGAAGACCAACCACATTTACATCAATCATTTTCTGCCATTCTGCCGGATCTTGCTCACATGCTTGCCCAAGCAACATCACACCAGCATTGTTTATCATACAATCAACAGGACCAAAGGTAGCTTCTGCATCAGCTATAGCTCTTACCATTGCTTTACGGTCTGTCACATCTACCTTTGCACAAATGGTATTTGGTAAATGTAATGCTTTAAGTCGATCAAGACGACGAGCTATAAGGAGAAGTGGAAAACCCTTTTCGCTTAAAGTACGAGCAGTTGCTTCACCGAACCCTGAACTTGCTCCGGTAATGACTATAAGTGGCTTAGACATAATGTATTCTCCAAATTATTCTGGGCAGTGCCCGTTGTTTTTCATTTTGCATAAGAATACACCGTTTTTTACCTTTGCATAATATAGATAGAGCACTATTGCCTGTAATTGACACAACCTATAAAGCACCTGTGCAACCGTAAAAGTGGCTAGCCAATAATGTGAATGTACAGCCCATTGTAGACTTCACCGGCGTTGTTGTTGCCTTCATCGTGAGTGCAGCTCACCTACCCTTTGGCTAAAGCTCTTTTCCACGCATTATTCTTTATAGATATTTTATGTTTTATTTACAGGTAATTGTTGACATTTTACGCCTTTTACCTCTTATACTACTGAGCAAGTTAGCAGTATGAGCCTCACTATACTGAGTATACGCATCGCCTGTTCTGACTTACTCCAGCTCGCTTATTTCTACCATCAGCACCTCCTCTGCTTTCCACAGAACAACCTCTCCCTCTGCTCACCTGCCTACATGCTTTGAGGTATCCGGCGTGTAATAACGGGTATGGTTATCAGTTCCATCTTGATGATCGGGTAACTCCCCCATGCCTATTTTTATTGTGGCCTACATGACCTTGCTACTTTTACTAAGGAGGAATGGTAATGGCAGAGCAAAACGTGCAACAAGACGTTGTTGTTGATAAAGGACAAGCCAGTTGGTCTGACTTGATTAAACTTGAAGACTATTGGGCAATATGGCTCGGTTTTGCAATTCTAATTATCGGTCTCATTATTTATCTTCCTAATGAGCCTAAGAACCTACGAGCAACCATTGCTGCGTCTAACGCAATCATGCAAGCAGAGTCGAACATCGCTCCGTTTAAAACAATTGAGTACTACAAGGCTGCTGATGCTAAGGGCATAAAGGCAACCTCCTCACCTTTTGCAAAGACTATTAAAAAATTCCAAAGCAAACCGCATGGCTGGTCCACGAACGTGCTTGATGCATTTTTTATGGACAACGCACGAGCTAATGCTAAAAAAGTAAAAGCTACTGCCAAGTATGAAAAAGCAAAAAAAGCAGCAGATGAATCACTAGCCGCTGCAACAATTGCACAGACTGCTGCTGGCGAAGCCAACTACAGCAATGCTGAACTGAACCAAAAAGCTTCAGACGCTATCAGCGACTGGCGCAATAAAAAATTTGCAGCCAGTAAAGCCAAGAAAAAAACTAAAGTTAAAGCATACAACCAACTGACATGGCTAATTATGTTATGCATTGCAGTTGGTGCTTTCTTTGCCATAGGGCGTGCCGCAATGGGGTATAGCCCTGCTAAGTTCTTCATAGGTTTCATCTTTGTTTTCGCTATTGCAACTCTTGCTTATGTCGCAGCGCAGCAAAGCACTATGAAAGGACTTGGTATCGGCTACGCAGCATGGGCTATTCTATTCGGCCTTCTCATTTCAAACACCATCGGTACCCCTAAATGGGTCATGCCTGCCGTCCAGACTGAATATTTCATCAAAACAGGTCTGGTACTCCTGGGTGCAGAAGTTCTTTTCAGTAAGATCGTTGCGATTGGTATTCCGGGCATTTTTGTAGCATGGGTAGTTACTCCTGTTGTACTCATCTCAACCTTCATCTTCGGTCAGAAAATAGTAAAAATGCCATCCAAGACGCTGAACATTGTGATTTCTGCGGACATGTCAGTTTGTGGTGTTTCCGCAGCTATCGCCACCGCAGCAGCATGTCGCGCTAAAAAAGAAGAACTCACCCTGTCTGTAGGTCTTTCTCTTGTTTTCACATCCATCATGATGATCGTTATGCCTGCGTTCATTAAGGCTGTAGAAATGCCATACATTCTCGGCGGCGCATGGATGGGAGGAACAATTGACGCTACAGGTGCGGTAGCCGCTGCAGGTGCCTTCCTTTCACAAAAAGCATTGTATGTTGCAGCAACCATTAAAATGATCCAGAACGTGCTCATCGGTGTTACAGCATTCGGTGTTGCTATTTACTGGTGCACCCGAGTTGATTGCACTCCCGGCCGCACTGTAAACGCATGGGAAATCTGGTACCGTTTCCCTAAATTCGTACTCGGCTTCCTCGCCGCTTCTGTCCTGTTCTCATGGATTTACGGCTCAATGGGAGCAGATGTAGGCTTTGCAATGATTGACCATGGTGTAATCCGTGGTTTCTCCAAAGCTTTCCGCGGTTGGTTCTTCTGCCTTGCCTTTGTTTCCATCGGCCTTGCAACTAACTTCCGCGAACTCGGTCACTACTTCAAAGGCGGCAAGCCGCTTATTCTTTATGTATGCGGTCAGTCCTTCAACCTCATCCTAACACTGACTATGGCATACCTGATGTTCTACGTGGTATTCCCGGAAATCACTGCAAACATCTAGCACATAAATATAAAAGGACAATTCCTATGCAAAAAAGCAGCGTAAAACGCTATCTATCATTCGCATCCGGAGTCTTCATAATCTGGCTGTTTATGTTCGTATTCTCCCCGATGCTGCTTGCCAATGTGGAATCCGCCAGCACTCTGGCAACCTTTATCGAACAGAATGACATCAACTCCGGTGCAATCTACTGGAGTGACGTCGAAATAACTGCCGATGCAGAACTGGGTGCACGCTCCACCGTAACCTATCTCCCAAAAGGGAAATAAAAACACAAATAAATAAAAAAGGAGCGGTAGAAATCTACCGCTCCTTTTTACTTTTTCAATATACTAAGAATACATTCTGTTACTTAGCTTTCTTCTTACCGTTTTTACGCATCCACCAGCTTTTTTCCGGACCTTTATACCACCAGTCAGTGTGGTCTGTTTCACAGATACGTTCAGCAAGAGCCTTGCCTACCTCTGTACGCAGACGTGGCAATGCCCCCTCCAACCATTTTCCGGCATACTTGTTTCCCAGATCAGACTCCTCTTTAAGATTTAAAATAAGGTCGATTTGATCTGCATCCTGAGCAAGTTTTGCCTCCAGAGATTCTGCTTCTTCAAGCTCATCCCAATACGGCATAACTAAGGGTTCAAGACCAGTACCTTCCAACGCATGAGTAAAAGCAGCTTTCGGGTCACAGGTGTTGTAAATGCGGTTTACATAGTTAAAATCACCAACTCGAGCCTCATGGAAGTCATGAAAAAGGCACATCATTGCGGTATGTACAGGATCTGCCCCTGCTTCGTTGGCAAGCACAAAACCCACGATCGCTGTTCTAAAAGAATGCTCTGCAACATTCTCGCTGCCGGAACCCAAAAACTGGTATCCACTGCGCGGAGTTTTGCGCAGCATACCTGCTTCAAACAAAAAGTCTGCGAGACGGGTAAGCTTCTCGCGTCCTTGTAAATTTACCTGAGGATCGCAGGCTGTCATCATCTATCTCCTGTGCTAATCAAGGATTAAACTCTCTTAGCTCTAAATTCTTTACCTTTATCATCAATACATTCGCAATAAAAGTACTCGCCGCAACACATACGCTCTTTGCGCTATGCTGTACAGCCGCACTTTTCTCATTGCAGCATATTGACAACATGCACATATAGCCATATTGCTAAATGTGCATTCGGGAGAATTTATGAACAACTTCATCAAAATTACCAAAACACTATCTGACCCCACACGAGTCCGCATCCTTGGCTTACTACAAGGTGGAGAACTCTGTGTGTGCAACATAGTGGAAATTATGGGGCTCGCGCAGCCTACAATTTCCCGTCATTTAAAACAGTGTACAGATGCCGGCCTCACAATCGGACGCAAGGCAGGCGGTTGGACGCATTACCGCCTCGCAACTGACAGCACTGACAAACATATTATAACGTTTTTAGAACTGCTACTGCAGGCTGTAAGAACAGACGGCGAATTTGCTATATTACAAACAAACTTACTTGCCTTGAAAAAGACAAAAAACATTCTTTAACAAGGGTATGATCATGAAACCACTTGAAATCACACCACTCCAGAACAAAGAAAAAAAAGCCCCCTGCTGAAGCCCAAATATAGGCGGCGAGTTCGCTGCCCAGGCTTTTGGCGCTCCAAAGACAGGCACTGCTGCACCAGAAAACCCCTTTGAATCTCCGTGTGCATGCGGTTCTGCATCGGTGCAAAACAAAGAAGCTCGTTTTTCACTTTCGTTCTATGCCATTGTCGGAACAATCACGCTAATCGGCTGGGGAATTCTTTACTCACAGCTGACATACATTGCTGAAACCCTCACGGGAATGATCCCAGGTATTGAAGCAGGAAGTCATCTTTATGAATCAATAAAATTCTTCTTATATGACACTCCAAAGATCCTGCTGTTACTGAGTCTGGTTGTATTTGCTGTAGGCGTATTGCGCACTTGGATTACCCCGGAGCGTAGCCGCAAACACCTTAGCGGAAAAGAATCTATCGGCAACGTCATTGCAGCATGTGTGGGTATTGTTACCCCATTCTGCTCCTGTTCTGCCGTACCGCTCTTTCTTGGTTTTGTGGCTGCAGGCGTTCCGCTCGGCGTTACGTTCTCGTTCCTTATTGCAGCACCAATGGTAAACGAAATTGCGCTTGTTTTACTTTACGGCCTGTTTGGATTCAAAGTTGCTGCGCTGTATCTTGTAACTGGCGTAACCGTTGCGGTTATTGCAGGCTGGATTCTCGGTAAGATGAAGCTGGAGCACATGCTGGAACCATGGGTTCGTCAAATTCGTGATGACGGCAACAACAAGGCCCCAGTCTACCCAACTTTTGCGCACCGCTTAGACTATGCGTGGGATTCTGTAGTAGATATTTTGGGCAAGACATGGATGTACATTGTCATCGGTATCGCTGTAGGTGCCGGTATCCACGGCTATGTTCCAGAAGGAGCTATGGCGTCAATCATGGGTAAAGAGGCCTGGTGGAGTGTTCCTGCTGCTGTAGTTATCGGCGTGCCGATGTATGCAAGTGCAGCAGGTATTATCCCTATCGTATCTGCTTTACTCGGCAAAGGTGCAGCTCTCGGCACAGCACTGGCTTTCATGATGTCTGTTGTAGCACTCAGCCTTCCTGAAATGGTTATTCTCAGAAAAGTGCTCAGCACTAAACTCATCACCATTTATGTCTCTATCGTAGCATCCGGCATTCTACTTGTTGGCTTCCTGTTTAACGTTGTCATTTAACCGGCTCACAACCCCTCTAAAAATGAAAAAGCGGCATGGTTTGTTCCATGCCGCTTTTTTAGTACTATATAGTTAAGCTGCCTATGCCTGCCACTTCAACGCATCAAGCCAGACTCACTTAATCCAGTAATGTCATTTCCGACTATCCACGGCTGCCCCAACGTTTACCGAACACCCAGAATAAAACCAATATCACAAGCGCACCAAGCGTGTCCGCAAACATATCTTTCTGAGCATCCCATACATCCCCCTGACTGCCAAGGAACTCAATACCAGCTTTACCACCTTCAATAACAGCATATTGCCACTCAATAATCTCGTATGCCGCCGCGACTGACATTATACTAAACAATGCGAAAAGTGTTGTAACAATTGGTCCGGCAAGCTTCCTACGAACAAACAACTCTGCAATTGGGTATGCATAAAATCCGACAGAAAAATGTCCAATCCTGTCAAAATGGTTCCGTTCGAATCCAAAAAGATCTGATACCCATTCAAATGGCACTCCTGCAAAGGTATAATGCCCGCCTATTGTATGCCAAAATAACCAAACAGCCATCAGGCCATAGGATACATTAGAGAACCTAAAAAATGGAAATGTAATGCAGAGCAAAAGAAAAATAGCGACAACAGGAATAACCTCAGCAATCCAGACCTCTCGGGAAACTGGCGAGATTCCCATCAGCCCAAAGAAAACAATAAACACGGCAGCAAGGATGAATGGAAAATGTTGTGCAGTAAAAATTCGACGCATGTATTCCTCCAACTAGTACATCGTGATAACATATTGCAAAAGGTATCAGGAGCCTATAGTAAAAAAAAGTTACTTTTAACATAAAAAAAACATTGTTCAGCATATATACGGGGCACACATGCAGCTACGATTTCGTGTTTTTCTCGCAGTAATCGCAATATACATTACTCACCTTTCACTTCGCCCGTTGCCAGCCTATAGTAACCAAGTGCAATTTATTACAGAAGAAGTTCCTCCGATTGCTTATACTCACAACGGAATATTGACAGGGTACAATATAGATCTTGTAAGATACATCTGGAAACAAATGCATATTCCAGAACACAAAGTAAAGGTTCAACCTTGGGCACGGTCTATTAAATACTTCAACACAAAAACACCAACCTGTCTTTTCCCTGTAGTTTTAACAAAACAAAGAAGAGCAACCTACCGCTCTGTTGCTACACCATTTTCTTTTAAGATTGTACTTTTCACACTGAAAAAGAACGCAAATCAGTTCACATCATCATTCCAACTAAAAAATGCACGAATCTGTGTAACAAAAACTTCAAGCATCTTGCACTTACTCCGCGAAGGTGGCTATTCTGACGATAATTTTGAATACGGAACAAGCTTTGCCAACACAGTTATAAAATTCCATAAAGAGCGGGCCCCTCTTCTTGTAGGAAGTATCCCAAGCGTCGTACATAATTATCGTCAAATTGGTGGCAACACTTCAGATTTACACATTGTTTCCGTAATAAAAACGGTACCGAACGGTTTTTTATTTAATGACGCTGTGCCCCAAAGTTTTATCGATAACTTTCAAAAAGCAATGGATCAATTTACATATACAGATGAAACAAAAACTATTTATGACAAAGCAAGATACTATTATAATCCCACTCAGTAGCACATAAAAAAAGCCCACCTATAAGGTGGGCTTTCATTTTTACTGTTCGTTAGTAACGAGGACGACGTTCACGAGGACGTGCTTCATTAACTTTGAGGTTACGTCCTCCATGTACGCTGCCATTGAGAGCATCAATAGCTTCAAGAGCACCATTATCTTCCATTTCTACAAAACCGAAGCCACGTGAGCGTCCAGTTTCGCGATCTTCAATCACGCGAGCAGATAAAACTTCACCGTACTCTTCAAAAAGATCACGCAAATCATCATTACCAACAGACCAGGCAAGGTTGCCAACATAAATGTTCTTAGACACGAAAAAACTCCAAAAATAAAACAGGAATGCGCGTACGCACCTACAAGAGGTTTGAATCCCACACAGATTCAACCTTCTCCAAACCAATGGTACAAAATACAGAAACCTGTACTCTACCTATGCTTAGCGTAATGCTACCAACGTAACTACGCTTGACATCTGTCTAAAAATCGAGGTGACAACTCATTGCTTGCGTCATCCCAAGAGTAATACTCGTAGCACAACTACCAAACATTTGAAAATAAAATATTTTACTTACTAACGACCCAAATGAAAATATAACTGAAAAATACAGCACAAAAAACAAATAGACTGTCTTTTCAGGACATTGCAAACCTTTGCCTTTTTCGTCTATGGATTAGAATCCAACAGATAAATTGTTGCGGGGTTAATTAAAAAAAGTCGGCCTTGCTTTACTTCTTTTTCACAGGTGCAAAACCCGTTTTCCGGTAGTGCATATGTCGCTGATTTCTCCAAGCTTGAATCTAAGAACTGAACCTCAGCCCCCGCATATTCTTTTACGGCAGTCCAATGACTTATAAGCGGCGCACCTCGGAACGGCAAAAAACGTTTAAATTGCAAAACAACAGCCTTACCTTCAGACTGATCGTACAGAGTTACCCCCTTGTCCTTATTGATCGGGCTCCACTCACGAATAACGTTAAGAACCTCTGCAATACTAGCCTTCCCATCAGGAAAAGGTCGTGTATAATGTACTGGCGTACCTTCCTTTTTTATCACGTTGAGAAAAGTCTGAACTTCCTCAATGTAGTCGGTGCGGTTGCAGACAATTTCTTCCCAGTGCTCTATATCCTGTGAAAAGCTTATCAGGCCAGCATGAAACAATTTGCGAGCTTCCCAGTGGTTTAGGCCATGAGTTCGCTGCATTGCATTGAGCACTGCGTAAAATGCACAAAAATTATCGAGTTTTCCTTGAAACAAAGCTTCCATCGGGCAGTATGTCCTCTCTCTAAAAAGCATTTACAGGGTCAGGTGTGACACAAACGATTTACACTAGCAAGAGCCCTAACCACAGCGAACTATAATATCCTTTCTTCCTTTTTTAGCTAGACAAGTTATTACGATGCGTATATTACCTTCTCAAATATATCTGGATAAATTGATATGCAAATAATCACATCACCTGCTGAACTACAAAAAATTTGTCTCCAATGGCGCTGTGAAGGCGTCAAGGTTGGTCTTGTTCCAACCATGGGCTACTTCCACGAAGGCCATAAAAACCTTATGAAAATTGCCCGTGAGAAGTCTGACAAGCTAATTGTCAGTCTCTTTGTAAACCCTACACAGTTCGGAGCTAACGAAGACCTTGATGCTTACCCGAGCGATCACGAAGGCGATGCAAACGACGCCCGTGCATTGGGTGCAGATATTCTTTTTATCCCTAAAAAGGGAAGCATGTATGCTGAAGATCATGCAACCTGGGTAGAGGTTCCACAGCTTGCCAAGGGACTGTGTTCTGTTACCCGTCCTACACACTTCAGGGGCGTATCAACCGTAGTTACAAAACTGCTGATACTCACCCTGCCGGAATATGCTGTGTTCGGCGAAAAAGATTGGCAACAGCTTGCAATTATCCGCCGTCTCACACGCGACTTGAACCTTCCGACCACCATTATTAATGGTCCGCTCATTCGTGAAGAAGACGGCCTTGCCATGAGCTCCCGAAACGCATACCTCACACAGGAGGAACGGGCACAAGCCAAGCATCTTAATGCTGGTATCCAAGCCGGCGCTGAGGCTTTTAAACAAGGTGAACGTGATGTTGAAAAGCTTAAGGCTGTCATCCGTAGCTACTGGAAAGAGCACCTGCCACTAGGAAAAGAAGATTATTTAGAATTTATTGATCCGGATTCGATTGAACCGGTCACAACAATTACCGATAAAGCACGGTGTGCCGTAGCCGTGTATGTTGGAAAAGCAAGACTGTTAGACAACTGGCCATTCTACCTGTAAATGGAGAACGCATGACTGCAACGCCGGAAAAACGAACACCTTGGCAGAAAATAAAACACTTTTTACGTGGTAACCTTATTGCCGGTTTTCTTTTTCTTGCGCCTATAGTCGTAACAGTCTTCATCCTGCGAACCCTGCTACGATGGGCAGATAACGCATGGAAATGGGTTCCGGACCCCATGAGACTTCCTGAACATATAGGAATTCCCGAAACCGGAACCGGCATCATACTTGTGTTTATCATTTTGCTGACTACCGGCTTACTGGTCCGCAACTATGTGGGTAAAGCTATCGCACGAGCTATTGAAAAGGCGATCCTTAAGTTACCGGGAATAAACCGGTTTTATGCTGCTACAAATCAACTTTTCATTAGCGTCTTTAAAAGTCCTGCAAAAGAGTTTAAGCAAGTTGTTCTTATTGAATACCCACGCCCGGGCTTGTATGCCCTAGCGTTTGTTACCGGTGTCGCTGTCGGTGAGATTCAACGGAAGACAAAGGAAAATGTGCTGAACATCTTTGTTCCCACAACACCAAACCCTACTTCCGGTTTTTATCTAATGGTTCCTGTAGAGGACACTATCAAACTTGATCTCTCCGTCGAAGACGCTTTTAAAATTCTCATCTCAGGCGGCATACTTAATCCTGAATCGCCAGAGTTGAAAGATAACAAAAATTTAATCACAAACACATCATCTGAATAGAGGAGCTTCCATAATGATGATCAACAACAAAGGTAAATACCTCTTTACCTCTGAGTCTGTGACTGAAGGCCACCCTGATAAAGTTGCTGACGCAATTTCTGATGCTATTCTTGACGCTATCATGGCTCAGGACCCTGAATGTCGTGTTGCTTGTGAAACTCTCGTTACCACCGGTATGGCTGTAATTGCTGGCGAAATCAGCACCACTGGCTACGCAGACTTCCCTTCCATCGTTCGCGACACTATCCGCGAAATCGGCTACACAAGCTCTGACATGGGCTTTGACGCTGATACCTGTGCAGTTCTCTCCTCTATTGATAAACAGTCTCCAGACATCGCACAGGGTGTTGACCAGACAACTCCAGAAGAGCAGGGCGCAGGTGACCAGGGCATGATGTTTGGTTACGCATGTAACGAAACTCCTACCCTTATGCCAGCTCCTATCTACTGGTCCCATAAACTTTCCGAGCGTCTCACCGCTGCCCGTAAAAACAACGACCTCGACTTCCTCCGCCCTGACGGCAAGACTGAAGTTTCTTTTGAATACATCGACGGCAAACCAACCCGTATCGACACTGTTGTTATTTCCGCCCAGCACAACGACGGCGTATCTCAGTCCGATATCGTTGATGGTATCCGCGAAGAAGTTATCAAAAAGACTCTTCCTGAAGAGCTCATCGACAGCGCTACTCGTATCTTCATCAACACCACTGGTCGTTTCGTAATCGGCGGCCCTATGGGTGACTGCGGTCTTACCGGTCGTAAAATCATTCAGGATACCTACGGCGGCATGGGTCACCACGGCGGTGGCGCATTCTCCGGTAAAGACCCTTCCAAAGTGGACCGTTCTGCTGCTTACATGGGTCGTTACATCGCTAAAAACGTTGTTGCTGCTGGCCTCGCACCAACTTGTGAAGTTCAGATTGCATACGTTATCGGCGTTGCTGAACCTGTATCCGTTCTGGCTACTTCTTTCGGTACTTCTGAAATTCCAGATGAAATCCTCACTAAAGCTGTTAAGGAAGTATTTGACCTTCGCCCTTACGGCATCTCCAAGACTCTTGACCTCAAACGTCCTATCTACAAAAAGTCAGCATGCTACGGCCACTTTGGTCGTGAACTTCCTGAATTCGCTTGGGAAGCAACCGACGCGGTTGAAGCACTTCGCACTGCTGCGAAAATCTAGTGCTAGCTATATTAAAATAAAAAAAGGGTGGAGCCAAAAGCTCCACCCTTTTTTTATTTTAACACACCCTCAATGAAGGCAATAGAAATTGATATCCACAAGGACTCACGCTACAGTACCGATATGCGTAAATATCATGGCTATATGTTCCGTACCGTAGCAGCTTTTTTTGTACTTCTAGCTAGTTGTGCGATTATTTTCCCAACAGCTGCGACTGCCAAAGGAAAATTACGCATCGTGTACGAACTTCCTGAACCGGAAGATGTCGCTGCGGCACGTATGATTCACCAATCTGAAGTTGCCGAAGAAGTTGCCCAGATTGTGGAAGAGTGGAATCTACTTTCGCAAGACGTAGTCTTACGCTTCGGCACGCAAATCGGCCCGCACTTTACCGTACTGCACAACGGAAAACTGGAAATTCAAATTCCCTATGAATTTTTCAGCAACACAAGAGACCTTTTTACTTCCAAAAAATATATTGACCAAAAAGATCCCATTACATCTGCATTAAACACACTACATCACGCCATATACCATGAATTAGGACATGCCGTAATATATTCTCAATCAACAGGAATTGCAGAAAAAATGGAAGAAAGAGCCGTAGACAATCTCTCGGCTATCCTTCTTATCAGCGCATACGAAAATGGCGCAGACATAGCAGCAAGTGCAGCCAAGGCATTTCAACTACTTGCAACTGAGTCTGAATCCACCCTCAATACAAAAAATGACATCCGTCGCGTTCAAGAAATTAATTGCCTTATCTACGGCAATAATCCAAACAAGTACAAAGAGCTACTCGCCGACTTACCTGTAAACAGTGACGCCATCTGTCCGCCACGTTTTCGCAAGTACCACAAGCAGTGGGAACAAATTTTCAACAT
The DNA here is from genome assembly GCF_900129975.1 of Halodesulfovibrio marinisediminis DSM 17456. Classification (NCBI taxonomy): domain Bacteria; kingdom Pseudomonadati; phylum Thermodesulfobacteriota; class Desulfovibrionia; order Desulfovibrionales; family Desulfovibrionaceae; genus Halodesulfovibrio; species Halodesulfovibrio marinisediminis. The sequence continues at coordinate 206,468 of NZ_FSRG01000003.1, read as the reverse complement.
TCCATTGCCAGATTAAGATTTATCCGTACGACTGCGTAAACCTTTTTTAGGGCAAAACTCTTCCATTTCGCAAACATCACATTGTGGGCTTCGGGCAATACATACATCACGCCCGAAAGAAACCAGCATATGATTTACAAAGCCCCACTCTTCCCTTGGAAATAACGGAAGCAAGTCTTTTTCTACAATGGTCGGATTAGTTTCTTTTGTTAACCCAAGACGAAAAACTATACGCTTTACATGGGTATCAATCGCAATCCCTTCGTTGATGCCATACCCATTCCACAAAACAACGTTTGCAGTTTTTCTTGCAGCCCCTGCAAGCGTGGTGAGCTCTTTAGAAGTTTTTGGAATTTCTCCGTTATACACCTCCACAACTCTCTTTGCAGCAGCAACAATATTCTTTGCCTTATTGCGGTAAAAGCCAGTGGAACGTACAACCTCTTCTACGTCCTGAACCTCTGCTTCCGCCAGTTCATAAGGGGTTGGCCAACGCTCAAACAACATCGGTGTAACTTTATTCACCCGCTCATCAGTACATTGGGCTGACAAAACCGTAGCTACAAAGAGTTCCCAAACTGTTGTGAAGTGTAGGTGGGTAGTTTTAGTTGGATATCGCTTATGTAATCGCGCCAGCATTTCAAGCGCTCTTTCTTTTTTACGCATTTCATCTCCGCAAAAGCCATCGGCTATCATTATCTTTTCAACATAACGGCGTAAAATAACCACTCAACAGCTTATGCAATTCTCGTTATACTTTTTGACAGTTTTGCAGCAGAAAGCTGCTTTGGCAAGTTGTGATCTCTGCAAGTCGAAGGTTCACAATACTTGCCAGCATTTTTTCCAGTTACAGCACGCTGAACAATTGCCCTCATCCATGACTTTTTGTACTGTCGCGCTGTTGCTCAACGCACTTCAACAAAAACGGAGATATCATGTCTTTTCTCGTGTATATGACGGCTCCCACTCCTGAAGAAGCACGGTCTATCGGCAAGGAACTTGTCTCACAAAACCTCGCCGCATGTATCAACATTTTTCCCAACGTGGAGTCAATCTACACTTGGGAAAACGAAGTGCAATCAGCACATGAAGTAGTTTTGATTGCAAAGACCTCGGAAGATAAGGTAACCGCGCTCACCAAACGAGTACGAGAACTCCATAGCTACGACGTCCCATGTATATTGTCTGTACCAATCACGGGCGGAAATCCTGATTTTTTGTCCTGGATTGAACACGAAACCCGCTAGGAGCATTAATCCAATGGCAACTTATGTATTCGGCTCTATCGCCTATGACCGCATTATGAACTTCGACGGCAAATTTGCTGACCACATTCTCCCTGACAAAATTCACATGCTCAACGTGTGCTTCTTCATCGAACGTCTGGAAGAAAAACTTGGCGGTACCGCAGGAAACATTGCCCATTCTCTCGCAATGCTCGGCGAAAAACCAACCGTTCTTTCCACCGTTGGTAAGGATTTTGACCGTTACAAAAAAGTGATGGAAGAACAGAATCTGCCACTCGACGGCATCCGCGTTGTGGACGACCTCTTTACTGCAAGTGCTCATATTACAACAGACCAGAGCGATAACCAAATCACCGGTTTCCATCCCGGTGCAATGATTCACCCATGTAACTACGAGTTCCCGACCCTTTCTAAGGAAAATGACATTGCGATCATTGCACCGGGCAACAAAGATGACATGATGAATCTGCCTAAGTACTTCCGAGAAAAAGGCATTCGCTACATTTTTGATCCGGGCCAGCAGATCACCATCTTCTCCGGTGAGGAAATGCTTGAGTGCATCGAAGGAGCATACATGCTCGTATCTAATGACTACGAACTTGAGCTCATCAAAAACGCTACCGGTCTCTCAAAAGAAAAACTTCTCAAGAAATGTGACTACATCATCACCACTCTTGCTGAAAACGGCTCCCGTATCGACAACGGCAGCCCAGTAGAAGTTGGTATTGCAAAACCTACTAAAGTAGTAGACCCAACCGGTTGTGGCGATGCATTCCGAGCAGGTCTCCTCAAAGGTATCATCAACGGTAAGTCCGTAGAAGAAGCTGCAAAACTCGGTGCTGTGAGTGCAAGTTTCTGTGTAGAACACTACGGAACCCGTGAACACACCTTCACACAGGAAGAATTTGACGCTCGCTATGCTGAGGCATTCGGCGCTTAAGCTCATATAATGTAGTCGCCGATTTCTCATATTTCGGACGGCTCAGATAATTTTTTGAAAAAGCACACTCATAACCGTTTGCTTTCTCATTTTTTTAAGAGGATGCGACTAACCAAGTCGCATCCTCTTTTTTTTACAGCGAAGTAAGCACCAGTTATGGAGCTAGGTTAAACGATCAAATGTTATACTATAAGGCTTGTTTCCACGGCTGACTCCAACCAGCCAACACGTCACGGCGAAACCACCTAACTATTCAGCAAAAGAATAATTCGCAGAACAGTGCAACAATGACAGGAAATACATATACATTGACGATACAAACTTTTCCTGTGCAAATAATGTTAGTTACCCAGTGAATTATAATTTAAACTTAGCGCTAAACTACTCATATCACACAACATCCAACATAAGGAGATACCATGGCGAGTTTTTTCCGAGCTAATGAAATAGCCAAGTTTGCAGTGGAAATAGAAAAGAAAGGCCGAGAATTTTATCTACGTTTGGAAAAGGCCGCCCAGACTCCTGAGACTTGCGAACTTTTCCATTACTTAGCAGTTGAGGAAACGAAGCACCAAAAAATTTTCCAATCCCTTCAAGACAGACTTGGGGAAATTGAACTTCCTGCATGGGCTACTAACGAAGAGTACGGTTCTTACATTCAAGGACTGATAGAATCCCACGCTCTTTTCTCCGACCAAGCAGTTGAAAGACGTATGGCTGCCATGGAAGACGAAAAAGAGGCCATAAGAATGGCAATGAGCTTTGAAAAGGACAGCATCCTATTTTTCGTTGAAATGGAATCCTTTGTGCCGGACTCTGAAAAAGAAGCTGTTCGGGAATGCATTCAAGAAGAAAGGCTCCATCTAATCAGATTACAAAACATGTACACAAAGCTATAGCCGCCCCCGTGATTACGACTTTTCTTTCTAACATCGAAAGATAATAAAACTGTTCCCGCCCGCAGGCTGACGGAACAAACTACATTCTTTGGGACCCGCAAAAAAAGGCTTAGAAGCTTTTCCTTCTAAGCCTTTTCCATTAAATCAAAAACTAATATTCGAAACTAGCTATCCTCTGGCTCATAGCCAGCTTCTTTAATCATCTCTTCAATGAGGTCAGGGTCAACACACTCTGTTGGGCCATAGGTTACTTCACCTGTAGCATAGTTCACGTTCACTACTTCAATTCCATCAACAGTTTTTACAACTTCAGAAATAGTAGCAGCACAATCAGGTCCCTTCATTCCGGATACTTTTAATGTTGCCATAATGTTCTCCTCCAACTTGCGTAATGTGATTGGTGAAACAAATAGTCATTAGCAGGTAGCACCCTGTGTTGCTCTAGAATCACCAGTTTTAGTGCAGATACCCTACTGAAAATAAAGAAATATACACGTTCAACGTATCGCCTATTTCCTACTATGCCAATAGGAAATACCACTTACTTCACTTGCACCCACTACTGTTATACCGTATTGATACTCACCGCATTCACGCGGTAACGATACTTTTTACGGAGAGCTGTCATGAACGATATGCTGGCACTTGATTTTTCCAATACCGGATATATTTACATGTTTATTATCTGGTCTATTGCAGGAATCATCGGCGCAGCCCTTGCTCACAAAAAAGGACGCAACCCTTTTTTCTGGGGAATTTTGTGCCTAATAATTCCTATGGCGCTTTTTGCCATTGGCGGAATGCGTGCACCTGGCGAACCGGTACCGGAAATGTTCCGCAAAGATAACAATACAGACTCTCCTCAGTAGAACACTCCCCGCCTGCACCTGCAGGCGATAATGAGATATTTTTATGATTGAACGTAAATTTCATATAATGACGTTTGGCTGTCAAATGAACGTCAATGACTCTGACTGGCTGAAACGTACCCTTGAATCCAGAGGCTTTACGGAATGCGAAAATCCGGAAGATGCTTCTGTCTTCATCGTAAACACATGCTCTGTTCGAGAAAAGCCTGAGCAGAAAGTATACAGCCTTCTTGGGCGTATCAATGTTATGACCAAAGGTCGCGAAGACATTATCGTCGCAGTTGGCGGTTGTGTTGCGCAACAAGTAGGCCGTGGATTCTTTAAACGGTTCAAACAGGTACGCCTTGTTTTTGGTACTGATGGACTTTCTTCTGCTCCACAGGCTCTTGACCGTCTTGTAGAAGACCCGTCCCTGCGCATGAGCCTGCTTGATTTCTCTGAAGAGTATCCAGATCGCGACGGAAACTGGGAAGATTCTGAGACAGCCCCAGTTTCCAGCTTCGTTAACATCATGACCGGCTGCGACAACTTCTGTGCGTACTGCATTGTTCCGTACACTCGTGGGCGCCAGAAATCCCGTCCGACACAGGCTATCATTGATGAGTGTAAAACGTTGCTCGCCCGCGGCACCAAAGAAATCACCCTGCTCGGCCAGAACGTGAACTCCTTTGGACAAGACAGCCATGGAGACGGTACTTCTTTCACTGAACTGCTGTACAAAATTGCAGAGCTGGACGGTCTCAAGCGTCTACGCTTTGTCACATCACATCCTAAAGATATTGCCGATGAAGTTATCAAGGCATTCGGTGAACTCGATGTTCTCTGTCCACGCCTTCACCTGCCGCTTCAGTCCGGCTCCGATGCCATTTTGAAAAAAATGGGGCGCAAGTACGATGTGAAAAAGTACCTCACTATTGTTGATAAGCTGAAAGCTGTCCGTCCTGACATCCAGTTAACCACTGATATGATCATCGGCTTCCCTGGTGAGACTGAAGAAGACTTCCTTGAAACCATGCGTGTTGCTAAAATTGCAGACTACGCCCAGAGCTTCTCTTTCAACTACTCCGACCGTCCAGGTACAAAAGCAGAAATGCTTCCAAATAAAGTAGACAAGAAGGTCATGCAGGACCGTCTTGCACGCTATCAAGCATGGCAGACTGATAATACTGAACGCATCCTGCAATCTATGGTAGGTAAAAAACTGGACATTCTTTTCGAAGGAGTCAGCAGGCGTCCCGGAACCGAGGGCGTGTCATGGCAAGGTCGGGATGTATATGGTCAGTTGGTGATCGTTACACTGCCAGCAGGTGAGGATGTTACAGGAAAAATTCTTCCAGTAACTGTTACCAAAGCCACAAGACACACTCTCATTGCTGAAAAGGCAGGAGACACATGGTAAGAATGGAAGTCGCCGGACTTTCGCTGGATAAGAAAACTCGAGCTCCCATACTCATGCTGAAAGATCCAGCAGGCGAAAAAATGCTGAATATCTGGATCGGTGCAATGGAGGCCATGGCTATTTCCATCTTCCTGAACCAGGTAGATGTTCCACGCCCCCTGACGCATGACCTAATGCTCAAGAGCATAGAAGAACTAGGTGCCCAATTATTGGGAGTAGATATTATTCGCGTTGAAAATGGAACTTATTTTGCGGAACTGGATGTCGACATGGATGGCAAACGCAGCCGTATAGACTGCAGACCATCCGACGGTGTTGCACTAGCTTTACGCGCCGGTATCCCAATTCTGGTATCGCAGTCTGTTCTGGATGCGGTTGGCACTGGACCAGATAATTCTCCACAACCGAATGATCTTGCAACAGATGGTGCAGCGCAGATGATGCGCTCTGCCCAGAACGACCGGCAGTCACAAAACGACTCAAGACGCATTGCACAGGCGGCAGAACAAAAAAGAGATGATGACTCTCTAGCCGACCTGCTCAAAAAAATGCAGCCGGATACAAAATACAAAATGTAAGAAAAAGCGCTCTACACAGTAGAGCGTTTTTTTTATGCATAATTTCTATTTACCTTTTCTAACCATAGGATGATACTTCCCTTTTACCACTTTTCTATGCCTCGTTGCCTCCTTTGCCACCTGTGCATCATACTTCTCATAGCTCTGGATACTTGCAATGAACTATCATCCCAAAAGACTCTCGACATCTACGCACATTCAATCATCAGGAGGAATTATGCTCCGCTATTGGTTGTTCCTGTTAGCCGCAATAATAAGTGAAATTGCAGGGACAACATCGCTTAAAGCCTTTGATGACATCCACTCCGGACGGATAGGTATGGTTGCCACCAGTTTATTTATCGCACTGTCCTACTACCTGCTGTCAAAGGCCGTAATACGAATTCCTCTTGGCATTGCCTATACTTGCTGGGAAGGCGTAGGCTTGGCTCTTGTTGCCATGACAAGCTTTTTCCTGTTCAACGAGCCTATGCCACCACTAAAGATTATCGGTATCGCCTGCGTAATGGCAGGACTTATTTGGTTGCATCACGCTATAAGGTACTCCAATGATTAATGCCTTACTCTGGATTCTCAGCTCCATAGGATTAGACATTGCCGCCAACTGGGCTATTAAACGCTCCAAAGGCTTTTCCATAAAACGCTGGGGCATACTTTCCATTCTGCTTGTAATCGGTGCATTTTTAATGCTTAAGCCAGCGTTGTCGTATTTCCATCTTTCTGTTGCATACGCACTATGGGGAGTAGGTGGCATTGCGGGTAGCTTTATTGTTGATCGAGTCATTTTTCATGTGCATCTCAGTCCACGCATAATTCCACCGATCCTGCTTATGATTCTCGGAATCATACTTATTAACGTCACCACACCACCAGTGCACTAAAAAACGCATCGACAAACAAAGTAGCAAGACATTGTTTTTAATTGAAAAAAGCTTATATACCCTTTCGCTACTGTTTATGGTATGACGCCACAGACATTTTGATTATAGATATAACAGGTGACACACATGAGTAGACCAGATTCCCCAGCAATCACCACTCTTAAAAACATGGCTGCGCTTTTCAACGGCAGATCGATGTCAGACGGCGCCCGCGTCTGGCGTATAGCGCCACATATTTCAGATGCATTCATTGAAAAGCTCAAAGCAGCATGGGCGGAAGTTCGCACAAATGCACTTCCTGATGAATTCCATTCAAAAAACAAAAAGCGTGAAGCGCTTAACGATATTTCATTTACAGTCGACGACATTGAGATTTTTCCCAAAATTTACACCCGTAACGACTACAAGCACACCCTGCTGCATAGTTTCTTCTTTTCTGAAGCACGACGTAATTTCAGCACAATGTGCTACCTGATGCAGAACAATATGCCGACAACAGAGCCACTCGCCCTGCTTTCCGGTGACAGACTCCATCCAGGAACAGAAACCGTTTTGTTTACTCGTAAGCTCAGGGACACGGATATCTACTTCTACGACTTCCGTGACATGCTGCACGATTTCACTCAGGAAAAGCGTAATGCCTTCTTCATCCTCTTTGGGAAAAAAATGGCAGAGCTTCATAACCTCGGAATCTACACAGAAGACACAGACAAAAACATTTCTGTGCGCCCTAATGGCGATACATATGATCTACACTTTTATGACTTCGACAACTTCTACCCATGGCGTTTTGTAAACCTAAAACGCGCTAAGCACGCAGTGCTGCACAGCCTTTTCTGTACACACTACGATGCTAATTTAGAAGAATCTGAAATTTTTCTTGAATCATACCTGACAGTTCTTCAACGTCCCGATCTAAAAGAAACCCTGCTCACCGCTATTAAAGAAAAAATAGCCGCTGGTGGTTCTAGACAAAAATAAAAAAGGTGAGTGGCAAATGCCACTCACCTTTTTCTTACTTTAGTATCAAATGAGCACGACCTCTTCAGCCATCCCCAAAATTCTTATCTCATTCCTATGGCATAAACCACTTTTCGAGACGAACTTCGAAGTACTTCTGCGGATGATCACAGGCAGGGCAAACTTCCGGAGCTGTTAAGCCTTCGTGAACAAAACCACAGTTAATGCAACGCCAAACAACAGGCTTTGCTTTTTTAAATACGTCACCATTTTCAATGGTATTCATCAGCTCAAGATAACGATGTTCATGATGCTTCTCTGCTGTTGCGATGGAGCGCATTGCAGCGGCAACCACCGGAAAACATTCCTGTTCAGCAATTTCTGCAAACTCAGGATACATTTCCATATACTCATGACGTTCACCAGCAGCGGACTCTTTCAGGTTGGTAATGGTGTCACCAATAATCCCTGCCGGAAATGCTGCTGTAATTTGAGCTTCGCCACCTTCTAAGAATTTGAACAAACGCTTAGCATGAGCTTTTTCCTGCATAGCTGTTTCTTCAAAAATTTTAGAGACCTGAACATAGCCTTCTTTATTTGCAACCCCTGCAAAGTAGTCGTAACGGTTACGAGCCTGAGACTCACCAGCAAACGCTGTTAAGATGTTCTTCTCTGTTTTTGTTCCCTTAAGCTTGCTCATCCACGAACTCCTTTTATAATTAAGAATAATTATTATTAATGTTTTGAATTTACTATACTCATACAACACCTAAGTGCAAGATAATTTTACTAAAATTATAAATACTTGAGAAACCAAACTTTATATCTAAAATATTGTCTTTAGCTGCATCACAGCGCTGCATAATATCTGCCCTGCTCGTTATGGACAAAGCACCTAACCAACCAGTATACAATAATGTGTTGCGCTTGCTGCATACAGTACTCTTTTCGCAACCGCATTCAACCTACAGGATATTATATAATGATTGACCTTCACGTTCATACTTCTCTTAGCACTGGAATGCAGACACCTGCAGCTGCTATGCGATTTGCTAAAGCAGCAGGTTATCGTGCCATTGCTTTCACAGAACATGTGGATGCCACCAATATGCAATGGGTGCTGGAAAGCCTTCTTCCAATGATCCGCAACTATTCTCTCTATTCCGGCATTGATCTCTACGCCGGGGTGGAACTTACACATATCCCTCCGCAACTTATTCCAGATTCGATTGCAGAAGCTCGAGATATAGGAGCACAGATCGTATGTGTACACGGACAAACTATAGCCGATATTGTGGATGAAGGGACAAACCTTGCTGCAATTGAAGGCGGTGCAGACTATCTTGCCCACCCTGGTCTTATTACAGAACAGGAAGCTACGCTCGCTGCAGAAAAGAACGTGTATCTTGAAATCACAGCACGAGCAGAACATGCACTGACAAACGGTCACGTTGCCCAATTAGCAAAGCTTACAGGAGCTCCGCTAATTCTTAATAACGGTGGATACAAGGGATATGACTTTATCAATAAAGACAGACGGCGCGCCATTGCTCTTGGTGCGGGGATGTCTAAAGATCAATATCAACAGACAGAAAACAATTCACGCATGATCGTTTCAAAAATGATGATGCGGTAACTACAGGCCAGCACCTTTTGATTTCAGGAGTTTTTATGAATTCTGCTCAAACATTTCTTATCTCTACCTTGATATTTCTACTTGCACTTTCGGCCACTCCTGTCTTTGCGGGACAATCACGATCAGCAAACGAAAAAAAGACACAAGCTTTTTATGAGACTATCCGTTCTAACCCACTTACCCTTCGAGGCTTTGTTTCCGGCATGCCCAAAGGCGGTGACTTACGTGTTCGATTAAGAGAATCTATCTACCCAGAAGACTATTTGCAGCTTGCTCAAAAAGAAAACTACTGTATCACTCTTCCAACCTATTACGCGGTACCACCATTAAGGGGGGTCTGCCCTCCGGGAACCGCTTCTGCGAAAAAGTTTTTTGAGTCTGAAGAAAATTACCTGACTGCCATTAACAGACTCTCTACTGCTTCATTTAATTCAAAACAAAATTTTTTTTCCCTCGATAATATCACCCCTGATCAGTTTGGTTTTCTGCTTGGTGCTGTTGTTGAAAATGCAGTCTACCAGCACCTTGATTATCTTGAAGTACTGATGCCTTGGTTCCCGCCCAAGCTTAAAAAAAGAGCAGCCAATACAGACTGGAAAGGCACAACAAAACAAATGTATGCGGCACTTTCTCCAATTGCAGCTATGGAATCTATAGAAAAAGAAAAAGCCCGCTTTAATTCACTCATGGCAGGAACCCAAAACTACCTGCCGACACAACAAGATAAATCAGTCTTAGTTCGCATGATTGCCAGCGTAGACCGTACACAGCCTCCGTCTGTAGTTTTTACTCAGCTCATTTATGCATTTAAAACTGTCGTGGCAGATCCTCATTTCGTCGGCGTTGCACTTACTGGAGACGAGGATCACCCTATTGCTCTGCGTGACTACGCACTGCAAATTGAAATGCTGAACTTCCTGAAGAACATGAAAGAATTTTCAAACGTTGAGACTATCATCACAGCAGGCTACCTTGATTTTGGTAGGGTTCAACCAACACAGTTTAAAAACCGAATCCGCATGGCTGTAACCAAAGGTAATGCAACACGCATCAGCCACGGTTCTGCTATTATGTATGAAAACAACCCGTTTGAATTATTGAAGACACTCTCTGAACAAAAAATCCCTGTTGAAATTGCTCTCACAAGTGAAGAAACAGTGCGCTCAATATCAGCAACTGATAATCCGTTCCCTGTTCTAAACCAATACAATGTTCCTGTAGTAGTTGTGACCGAAAGTGGTGGATTAACACGTATTGATATTACTAACGAATACACTCGTGCAGCTCATGACTACAACCTTTCCTACACCGACCTTAAGACACTGATCCGTAACAGCCTTGAATACAGTCTGCTTCCAGGGAAAAGCCTCTGGAAAAATACAACCCCTTACATAATGGGGGACGAGTGTAGCGATTCCCTGACGAACAAGGAAACGGGAATCTGCCAAAAACTACTTACTGAAAGTCCAAAAGCTCGTATGCAATGGGATCTTGAAACTGAATTTGTCGAGTTTGAACGCAAATTCAGCTCTCAATAACCTCCTCACACTATTCATAAAAGGCCGTATCAATTTATACGGCCTTTTTTTATTTTCTTCCCATCATCGTAAAATAATTTTTTCTTTGCATTTCAAGCATCTTCGTTGACTTTGAGCCATTTCTAATTGTACAAAAAGAAAAATCTAATACGAGTATAACACATAACCACTCCCGTTTTTTAAAGATTTCTCTTTGCATACCGATAGCTGTAGTAAGACAACTTTCAACTTGCATAAGAGGCAGTTAATGCTCGACTACTCGAAATTCAAAGAAGTTCATGAACTTTATTTGAAAGGAAAAAACCGCGAAGCCAAAAATCTTCTGAAGGAACTTCAGTCTAAGTATATTTCGCTTTGCGATCAGGTATCCTCGCTCAAGATTCAGGTAAAAGAATATGACGATATCCTTCATTTTTCTGAAAACCTGATTTTTGACGGTAACTACTATTGGCTGAAGGCTGGCAGTGTTCGACACGGTCCGTTCTGCCCAGAGTGTTGCAAAGAAGAAGGAATGCTCGTGAGACTGCCGCATGGCAATACAAAAAAAATATGCTGGCGTTGCGGCAAGCAATACAATCCACAGCAAATTCACCAAGTACAGCCTAACGAAAGAAAAATGGGCAAGGTAATTCCCCTACATGCCCACGTCATTTCCGGCAACATCGACGATTCCACGACTGAAAAACAGGCGATACACGACTAATTTCTTCAGTTCTTTTCCCCAGCATAGAACATTGAAAACTACTTAGGTATGTACACCATAGAGGCGTTACATGAGCACACCCAAAAAACCTGAACATGCACTCATCATCAACGGAAACAGTGCTGAGGCAGCATTAGATAGAAAAATGCTCTTCCGCATTGGAATCCGCAGTGCACTGATTGTAGATTCTGTCTCTGGAACGTTCCGTTCGTTATCCAAGGCACAATCAGGTGAAATTGAATCATTCGACCTGATAATCTGCGGTGCTCAGATGAAAGATGGCGATGCTCAGTACTTAATAGATAAGCTCAAAAGTATCAGAGCTCAAATAGCTATTCCTGTTCTCGCAGTTGCAACTTCCCCGACAAAAGATTTTGTGATGCGCACCTTGACTCTGGGGTACTCATCCTTTTTAGCCCGCCCGTACACGATGGACGGACTTGTACAACAGGTAATCCATGCAGTGCGTAACACTTACGGTGCAGCAATCCCTGCGGCTTCACAACCGAGTGGCGACGCAAAAGCAGCACAAAATCCTCTTGAGCCGGAACCGGACACAGCGGAAACTCTTTGCGAACGCGGCAAAAAACTGCTGAAGAACCATCATTGGGATAGTGCTCTTGAGACTTTCTCGCAGGCTATTGCTCTGAATCCACGACATGGTGCCGCCTATGTTGGACGCGCTAAGGCATGGAAAGGTAAACGAGATACTGAACAGTACGTGCAGGAACTTAATACAGCTGGTGATATTTTCATGGCGCAGCATGACTATGAAGGTGCTTCCAATGCGCTCAAGCCGCTCTATGATTCGTTTGAAAAAGAAAATCCTTTGTACACCACCGCAAAGTCTCTTCTTCAAGAAGGCGATTTTGAAAATGCCGCATCTGCTTATTTACACGGGGAGAAATTAAGCCCCGGTGTACATCTGCATCAACAAATTTCCCGAGCCTGTATGTTTACTAGAGCTCCACAACATGCTGCTAAAAATATATGTAAGAAAATTTACGAGCAGGGGCACGAAGAAAAAGCAAAGCTTTTATATAAGAGAATCGTAGGTGCTCCAGCCCGGCGGCATCCCTCGAGACCGAAAAAGGTAAAATGGCTGGACAGCTATCCCGCATTATCTGAAGTCGTCTCTGTCGCTAAGTATAGCTACCAAACATATCAGGCACTTCAGCACCCTTAACAGTGTTAGATATGACAACATTCAGTTCATAGCCTGTTTCTACCAATAGTTAGAAAGCAAGAAGCCCCGAAAGAACATCTTTCGGGGCTTCCTTACATATCAAATCTCAAAAGCAGCGCATTATCCCTGCTCAAGATCACGCAAATAGCGGAAAAGCAACTTGTACGATTTTAACGGCTTCTGCTTTTCGATCTCTTTTTTTGTATTGCGAATAAGTTGACGCAGCTTTTGAATGTCTACGTCGGGGTATGACTCCACAACAAAATTCAGTGCTTCCTTATCGTCCTGAATCAAACGCTCACGCAAACGCTCCAAGTGATGAAAATCAGCAGCCTGAGCAGCTTTGCCTTCCTGCACTTCTTCAATACGTGCTCTAATAGGCTCTATATCTATCTCGCGAAGAATTTTACCGATATACTGCATCTGTCGGCGCTTCGCTTCATGTTTAGTAATATTTTGCAGTTCTTCATATGCCTGCAATAAGTCATGCGGAAGATTAAAAGAACGAATCGCGGTGATAGGAAACGCAGCCAAATCTTCTCCAACTTTCTGGATAGCTGTGCTGCGGCGCTTCTTCTCAGACCGGCTTACATACTCTTCACTTTCTTCTACTTCCAATTCCTGTTCATGATCTGTAACCATCTTAGACCTCCAAGAGGTCTGCTTCTACCGCAGGGAGTAACATTCGTAAAGTCCCTGCATGGTCAAACTATCTTACCCGCGCGGAAAAAGCTTTTATCGGAAGTTCCACAGTGAACTCGGAAGCTCTACATAAAATTCGATGTCATGCCGAGGTAATTCAATAAGTAGCATTAACGTATCAGAAGGTTCCAGCCTAAAAACATTGTCAAACAAGCGGGATATAATTTCCTCTCGTGTCACTTTTGATTCACTGGCAACCTGATCTGCCGCTGAACGCACAACGGTTGTCGCCTCATGGTGCAAAAGAATCTGCTCTGGATCAACAGGAACGGCGATTTCCCCAAACCGCTCTGTTTGCAGTTTTTTTGCCAAGTAATATTGTCTCATAGTTAATTGCATACCATCTCCGCGCTTGAACAGCCTACCAATACATATTATACCCAATTACTATACAACATGGGCTACGGCGATTTCCTCAGTTTACAAACCTGTTGTTCAACTTAAATGACCACATTGACTCAGGCATCTGTGCAAACATTTCGATCTGTTGCTCAGGTAAAGATATTGCCACAACAAGCGGTCCGGCAGGCTCAATGTAGTATATATTATCATAAAGATGCTCTTGCAGAGTGTGCCTATGCAAACCCAATTTTTCAGCTAATGTTTCAGCACTCTTGAATAATGCATCTTTTCCGTTTTTGTTGAGTTTAATATCCTCAGAATCAATATGTATGGCACCGGTTGCGTTATATTCCATTTTTATTTTTTCAATAATGTCTAATCTTGTATTAGCTTGTTTCATGTGCTGCTCCTTATTCTACAATAATAGGACGTTGGCATCAGCATAATGCAACACAAAGAAGGCTCTAAAAAAATGCATTCTATCACATAGATCTCTTTGCTCTATGTAACTCACTTAGTCATCAACTACTATTTATCCACCAGATATCGTATATTGCAATGCATCTTGTCTAAACCTTACTATTAGTAAATTACACGTAAGCATGACATAGGTACTACAACAGTGCGAACCCCATTATACAGAACTATCATCCGATACATTAAAGTTGCGCCATTTCCACATGCAACTGCGCTAACATTGTTGTTTGTAGCTACAACACTTTACCTTGAAGCGCGTTTTCTCCTGAATGGCGGAGTCCCACTCTATGCTATTGTCCTCTTTACACTTTCCGCCCTTTTTGGCTGGGGCGTTATTTTATGCCAGGCAGACGCATTTTCTCGCTTTAGAGAGTTCAAAAGAATCAAAGCTATCTTTTCGCGTAGAGGTTTCAACCCGCGCATTCTCAAACCTGTTTCTACATCACGCTGTCAACGCGATGCTGCACTTCTTGCTGCGAAGGAAACTGGCCACCGCCACCTTGCAGCCTCCTATTTCAAGGAACTTGGATACCGATGGTATCACATCATTCCAGACGCAATAATCCAGAATCCAATGAACTTTTTCACAATACATTTCCTGCGAACAACATTTCTGCCCCGTAAAAAAACTTTGTCACAATAAAACCGTTTTAATCGTGTACAAAGTATGCAACCATGCTGTGTAACCTATATACAGCGGTTGCAGTGCCCATCTTAGCTGCGCCGTTGTTGAGCAATACGGAGGCACTATGACTAAGACTATTGACCTGACTCTCTCTGTAACTGAATCACCCCAAGCTCTTGCCCGTCATGCTGCAAAACTTTTCGTTGATTGCTGCCACGATGCAATTGAAAAGCGCGGAGAATACAACGTAGCACTTTCAGGTGGTCGCACACCGAAACTCTTTTTTGAGACGCTGGCATCATCAAAACTTGCTGCTGACATTCCGTGGGAAAAAGTAAACTTCTACTGGGTAGATGAACGATGTGTAGGGCCGGATGATGAGCACTCCAACTACCGGCTTGCAAAAGAAGAGCTATTGCACAAAGTCGCTGCAACACACTTCTACAGAATGAAAGGTGAAATTAACTCGCAGACAGCTGCGGACGAATATGAAAGCCTGCTGCGCCGCCATTTCCAGCTTGGTGCCGGTGAGGTGCCACGGTTTGACTTTATGCTACTTGGAATGGGGTCAGACGGACACACCGCATCCCTCTTCCCGGGATATGACGGTATCGAAATAAAAAACCGACTGGTAACAGATCAATACATCCGTGAAATGGAGTCATGGCGTATTACCCTGACCTTGCCTGTATTAAACAATGCCCGTGCTTGCGTTTTCCTTATTCAAGGAAAGGAAAAACACGAACTACTTGCAAAAGCTCTCAACCTGTTAAGCGACAGGACATTGCCAGCCCAGCGGGTACAACCGCATGATGGTAAGTTGTACTGGATTGTAGATCAGGACGCCTACAACGGATAACATAAACATACAAAAAGCCCTTGCTCATAAGAACAAGGGCTTCTTTCTATTCATCATCAGTAATATCGTCTATCAACGCATTACCGTTTGTCAGTTCAACAACAGCAGCAGAAAATTTTTCTGCATGCTCCTTCGGCATCTCCACAATAAATGTGGCATCGGCTCCAAAATTTTCTTCCAGAACTTTAATTTCATAATCAGGCAGCATCCGCTTGAACAACGTCACTGAACTGTAATCTATAATTACTTCAAGTCGTACCGGCGTAATCTTCTCACGAGTAGGTAGCGTTTCCAGACCAAGTTTCACCATGCCGGAATAAGCACGAACCAACCCGCCGGTACCAAGTTTTGTCCCACCAAAGTACCGTGTAACAACAGCCGAAATTTCCCCCACATCTGAATGCAACAACATATTAAGCATAGGCTTGCCCGCAGTACCATGCGGCTCGCCATCATCGCTCATGCCAACCATAGCTGTGGAACCGGGAGGTCCCGCCTGATATGCCCAGCAATTATGTGTTGCATCGGGGAACTCTTCCTTTATGGCTGCAATAAACGCTTTTGCCTCTTCAACGGAAGGAGTATGCGCCAGCGTTACTATGAACTGACTCTTCTTAATTATCTCTTCAACACGATAATGTGTTGTATCTGGAATAAGGTACCTATCTGACATGCCAATGCAAATACCCCTCAGAAGGGTTCCTTGCAATTCTTTTTCCCGCAATAAAAAAGAGAGCCTCTGCTGAGGCTCTCTTTTTGACATCACTTTTAGTTTTCAATTGCTATATGGCCTTTGAAGTTGCCATCAAATAAATTTCATGCGGATCAAGAATAAGAATTACTGAACCATCACCCATAATGGTTGCGCCGGAAATACCTTTAAGATCTCCAAGATATTCGCCGAGCGGTTTAATTACGATTTCCTGACGTTCATGAAGCTTGTCTACAACAATACCAAGTCGTCTATCATTATCATGAATAACAACTACGGAAAGCACTTCTGTCTCTTCTGAACGAGGTAAGTCGAGCAGGTCTGACATGTAAACAAGACCAAGCACTTCACCGCGCAGAGTAACCGCCTTACGTCCATTCACATCAGTAAGACGTTTTGCTTCAATCTTTGTAGTTTCAGAAACCGCATCAAGAGGAATTGCAAACTCTTCACCAGCAACATTAACCATGAGTGCATCAATAATCGCCAGAGTAAGAGGCAAGGTAAGAGTAAAGCGAGTGCCCTTTCCAAGTTCGGAGTTAATAGCGACGCTACCCTTAAGATTTTTAATGTTAGTACGAACAACGTCCATACCAACACCTCGACCTGAAATATCTGTAATGGTTTCAGCAGAAGAGAAGCCCGGAGCAAAAATGAGTTCCATTGCTTCACGGTCATCAAGCGCTTTAGCTTCTTCTGCACTGATAATACCTTTGCGAACCGCAACTTCTCTCATTTTTTCAGGATCAATCCCCTTACCATCGTCTTCGATCTCAATGGCTACAGAGTTACCACGGTAGTACGCACGCAAATGAACTGTACCTTTAGCTTGCTTACCAGCTTTGAGGCGTTCTTCTTCGGACTCGACACCGTGGTCCATTGCGTTACGAATAAGGTGAACAAGCGGATCACCGATAACTTCCACAACGCTTTTATCCAGTTCGGTTTCTTCACCTTCCATGATAAGATCAACCTGCTTGCCACTCTTACGAGAAAGGTCACGTACAAGGCGAGGGAAGCGGGAGAACACAGAAGATACAGGAACCATGCGAACCTTCATAATTGTATCCTGAAGATCATCCGATATACGCGCCATAGCATAGGTAGTTTCAGTCAAAGACTGAGCTACTTCCTGCACATCGACATTCTGTCCATCTTCCAAATTACGGGCCAACATGGTGTAGCGGTTTCGGTTAATGATAAGCTCACCGATGAGGTTCATCAGATGATCGAGCTTTTCATGATCTACACGAATGGTGCTGGAAGATTTTGGCTTCTGCTGTTTAGCAGGCGCTTTTTCTTTGGCTGGAGCAGGTGCCGCTTTAGGAGCAGCTTTTGCTTCCGACTTCGGTGCTACCTTTGGTTCAGGCTTAGGTGACACCTTAGGAGCTTCAACAGGTGGCACTGGCTGTGGTTCAGGTTGAGTTGTTACTGGCTCCTGAATAGCTTCCGGTTCTTCAACAAGCGCATTCGCAACAAAGGATACTGGAGCCTCTGTGCTGCCGGAATCCGGCAACTCAAGATTCATATCCAATTCTTCCTGTGGCTCAGGAGAAGGTTCACCTACACCTTTTAATTCCTCTTCTGTATTAATTGAAAGATTAAAAACCGCCAGCTCTGCATCAACCATATCGTTCAGGATTTCAATTTCCTGAACCAACAGGTCAAGCATCAGAGAGAAGTCCATATCAGCATTGCGGCCGGAATCTACAAGCCCGGCAGTACGTTCAGCCTGAACTCGCGGCTTATCGTACTGCATGTAACTACAAGAATTCTGTGTTGTGATAAGACTTCTGTACAGGCTATTAATAAATTCTTCCTGCGAAGAATCTTCTTCCAATGCTTTTATGGCAAGATCAATTCCCACACGCTGCTGCGTAATGGTAATAAGAAAGACGTCCATATCCTCTTTATCGTACTCTGGAACGTCTTCTGCCACATCTACAGACTCTTCTTCCATAACTGGAGCAGGTTCTTCTTTGGTTGCTTCGGGGAATTCACCGTGTTCTACGGCATGGCGCAATACAGATAAAATTTCTGAAAGATCAAACTGCGGAACCTGACCGGAATCAACATCAATCTTACTAACAAGCGTATCAATAATATCAACACAACGTAACAAAAGATCAATAAGTCCCTGAGTTACAGGCAACTCACCTTTGCGTGTTCTATTAAGCAAAGTTTCCGCTTCGTGCGTAATACTATTCAGCTCGTTGAAACCGATGATTCCGCTGTTGCCTTTAAGATTATGAAAAAAGCGGAACAAGTCATTTACAAGAGCATCGTTCTCTTCTGGATTCTGTTCAAGCTCAAGCAGACCGTTACTCAAGTCAGCGGTATTTTCAAAGGCTTCTTCAATAAAATCACGTAAGTGCCCTTCACCAAAAGAAGTAAGGGCATAAAGCTCTCCTTCCGGAAGGTTCACGACATTGCGGCTACTAGGCTCGAATTCTGCGTCTTCATAATCAATAGCACTAGCTTCCTGCACAGCTTCAAGAGGCGTTTCCTCAACTGCGGCAGGTTGTTCGAAAGAAATAGGTTCTGCGGCCTGTGTCGGTTCTTCTCCAGCAAGCAACGCATCCAGAGTCTGGATAATTGGCTCAGTTGCTACGTCGCCCTCCTCACCTTCATTCTCAAGGTTATCGATAATTCGGCGTAATGCATCGGTAGCCTCAAGAATCACATCCATTATGGCAGGAGTGGCTTCCATAGTCCCCTTGCGCAACTCATCCATAATATTCTCTGCACGGTGCGCAAGTGTATTCATTTTATTGAGACCAAGAAAACCAGATGCACCTTTCAATGAGTGCATCGGCCTAAAAATTTCATTCAGCAGCGAGATATCTTCTGGATCTTTTTCAAGTTCCAGCAAGTTTGGCTCGATAGTCTCCAGGTGTTCTTTTGCTTCGATAATAAAATCAGCAAAAATTTCCGGATCTAAAAACTCCTGGCTCATACTTTGTCCCCAAATGGATGTAGTGAAAAACGCATAGCAGGCAAACCCAACAACCGCCCGCTCTCTGTATTAAATAGTATCGGTTGAATGTTACAGAAAATTAGAAAACATAAAGAAAAAACAACCAGATGACATTAAAGTCACAGAAAAAGCTACTGCAAGCAAACACTTGCAGTAGCATAAATGCTCATAAACGTTGGCTAACCAAGCAACATGCGAACGTTTCGAACCATTTTCTCCGGTTGAGCAGGTTTTACCATATACAGGTTTGCCCCTAGGCTCATGCCCATTTTAATATCTTGCTCCTGCCCTTCTGTTGAAAGGACTACAATAGGCAAATCCCGATACGCATCCTGCTTGCGCACATTTTCAATGAACGTAAAACCATCCATGTGCGGCATGTTAATATCTGTAATAATCAGGTCAACTGCTCCACAAGAGTACAGCTTCTCCAGACCATCGAGGCCATCTTCAGCAGCAGTAACCTTAAAACCTTCATTCTTCATAATAAACGCTACGAGATTTCGAACTGTCTTGGAATCGTCTACAATTAGAATATGTTTACTCATACTTAGCGCTCTCTATCCTTCAAGGATGGCTTCAACGATATTATCCACAGAGATAATACCGATGAGCATGTCGTCAGATTTCATCAACCCAAAAATATACTGAACTGCTACTCCAAGGTGAGATTCAACAGCCCAGTCAATGGAACCTTGTGGCACTCTGTACATGGTGTGCACAGTATCAATAACAAGACCGAACTGCAGTCCATGTCGCTTGCAAACCACAATGAACTTATCTGACCGACCTTGTTCTTCTAAACCAGCAATGCCGAGTAATTCCCTCAACTGAATAATCGGCGTCACTGTCCCCCTTAAATTAATTACTCCGCTAACAAATGGAGGCGCTACTGGCAGTTTAGTTGGGGGGAGGTGCCTGATAACTTCTTGAACTGCACTGATCGGGACAGTGAACTCTTGTTTTCCAAGAAAGAAACTCACCATCTGGAGTTCACTTTCATTGCGAAGTTGTTCAAGTAAATCAGGCTCTCTCTCAAGATTTACACCAAACCAGTTGTCCTCTTCTTCTACCGGAGTAACTGTGTCAGCGCCAAAACTGTCATCTAGTAAAGATTCGTTTGCAGTATTTGCAATTTCATCCTGCACAGGTTCGGCAACTGCAATTTCAGGAACCGTAGTTACTTTTTCAGCAGACGGCTCTTCTGCTTTATCCATGTCAAAAGCTGAAGGCGTATTCACCTTTTGACTAGAATCGTTATCAGAAGCTCCCACCGCAACAGTCGGGAGCGATGTTACCTTTGCAGCAATATCACAGTCAGAGCCAACTGCGCTGAGAACGCATTCAGGCTCAACAGCTTTGTGTAAGCCAAGCCGCTCTAATGCTTCTGCCTCATTTACACCAAGGTACTTTGACATAAATGCTGCTTCAGCCGCAGTAAAACTATTTGCGGGTTCAGCTTGCACTACATCAAATAAATGATCTTCAAAATATTCTTCAGGAGTCTTTACCATAAGCTTTCTACCTCTTTTGCCAAAAGCTCATACCCACGTGCTCCACGACTGGATGCATCAATTTCATACACGCTCTTGCCAAGCGCACTGGCGTCCCTAAAGCGAGTATCAACCCCTATCACCGTGGAGAACATTAGGTCCCCCATCTTTCTACCGAGCAAGTCAAGCACTCTTCGACATGCACCCGCACGTTTATCATACATGGTAGCTAAGGCTCGATACGCAACCGGCTTTGGCAGCACCTTGTTGAGGGTACGTAGGGTATCAAAAAGCAGTTTCAACCCATGCAACGCTAAAAAATCTGTCTGAATAGGAATAATCAACAGATCACACGCAACAATCGCATTTACCTGAAGCATGCCAAGCTGAGGTGGGCAGTCCAAAAGAATATAGTCATACTGATCACGAATTTCTTCCAATGCAGCTTTGAGCAAACTACCTTTTCCGTGTTTTTCCTTAAGATCAACCTCAAGCTCTGAAAGCCTGATAGAAGCAGGAGCGGTGTCAAAATACTGACCCTCATTCCTGCCAATCAACTGCTTCCATAACAGCGGCCAAACCTTCCGCGGCGCTGTGAACAAGTCATATGTTGTTCGCTGCACCGAATCCGGAAAAAAACGTAAATGGACAGAGGCACACGCATGAGGGTCAAGATCAATAACAAGAACTTTTTTCTTCATGCGTGCCAACGCTGCACCGAGGGTGACAGTTGTGGTAGTTTTTCCCACGCCGCCTTTTTGGTTGGCAATAGCCAGAACTTTGGCGTTCAAACTATACTCCTCCACAGGGTGCCCCATGCTTCAGATTATGAATCCTTGCGATAGACGATTGCACCCTTATGATGTTCAGGTCTAAATGCCCTGGATATATTATGCAATGACTCAGAATGCCCAATTAACAACGCTCCTCCAGGCAGAAGATTGTCATAAAATGAGCTCATAACCCGAGTCTTCATTTCATCATCAAAATAGATGATTACGTTACGACAAAAGATAATCTGGGACCGCTCTACCCGTTTCATCTGCAACTTGTCATTCAAATTCAACTGGTCAAACCGAACAAGCTTTTTCACAGAATCCGCAAGATGGTATTCCCGTCCTTCCTGTTTGAAATACTTACGGGTAATTTCCGGAGGGGTCGTACGCAAGGCATAGTCGGAATAAACTCCTGTTTTTGCCGCAGCAAGAACCGCTGTGGAAATATCACTTGCTGTAATCTTGATATCCCAGGAAGCAATTTCAGATTTAAGAACCTCATGCAAAATTATGCCCAAAGTGTACGGTTCTTCGCCGGAAGAACAACCGGCAGACCATATACGCAGCCTGCGGCTACGTTTAGCCCTAAGGGTATCAAGCAGTTCTTTAAGTACGACATCCTGAAAGACTTTAAGCTGTGGCGGATTACGATAAAAACTCGTCTCGTTGGTTGTAATCACTTCGTAAAGACGATTCAACTCTTCCCGACGATTTTTATCGTAGCGCAAGTAGTAGTAATACTCGCCAAAAGTTTTAAGGTTCAAGTCCTTAAGACGTGCCGCTAATCTGTTTTCTATGAGGTACTTTCTATTGTCAGCAATGTGAATGCCGCACAACTCATAAATGTGGTCTCTAATCTGTCGAAATTCTTCATCACTAGCATGAAGTTCCCGTTGAAAACTTGTCGATCTTGAAAAAAGTGATGACACATGGTCCCCCTGCTATCTGCTTCTTATCTGCTCAGCCGCTCGTTCAGCAGCTTCACAAATCTCCGGATCATCGTGACTCATCATGGTTAACAGTGCACCAAAACACCGCTCTGTGCCTATCTTACCAAGCATTTTGATGACCTTATGCTGAACAAGAATGCTTCTTGTTGCAAAAACACCCAATAACGGCTCAACAACTTCATTATTATGCAGAGCACCCAAGTGCTCAATTGCACGTACCGTAACCCAGTCGTCTTCATCAGTTAAAGCTTCAATGAGATAATGTTGGTAAACTTCAGATTGTGCTTTACCGATCATATCAACAACAGCAAGTCGAACATCTTTATTGCTGTCATGCAGTAACTCCTGCACCTGTTCCATTAAGTCTTCAGGTTCGGAGGTCAAAGCAATCACCCCTTCCAATGCTACAAGTCGGACATCAACTACCGGATCGGAAAGTGCTTCCTTAAGTAATCCGACATGCACATCATTCATGGATTTACCCAACGCGTACACAGCCATCATACGCTCTGTTGAATCTTCACTCTCCACGCTGGAAACAAAACGACTCCAAAGGATTTCGTTATCCATGGAAATTGCAGCTTCTAACGCTGCATCCTTCACGTCAAAAGACTCATGGGATAGCATTTCGAATACCATTTCAGCACTCTCAGGAGAGTTTGAATTTTCACCGAGAAAAAATAGTGCTTTCTTAAGAAGCAATCCATCAGTTTGTTCTTTCAAAACATTCTGGAAGAACGTCTCCTCAGAAGAGTCAGCAGCTTTTGCAAGGACAGTGATTAGATCACTCTGAACGGACAGTCCCTTATTATTAAACACTGAAATGATAGTCGGAATAGCCTTTTTCATTTCTGATTCAGACATACGGGAGACAGCTTCCGCCGCAACACGCAAAGCAAGTTCACTGTCATCAAGAAAAACATCCAGCAGAGCATTGTTGCAGCCGATATTTGCAAGGCACTCAACAGCAGCAATGAGCTTGTCAGTATCACGGTCTACATTAAAAGTAGCGACAGTACTCATAACCTTCTGAGTAGCATCATCACCTTTAGCGGTTGAAAGCCCTCGTAAAGCTGCAAGCTGAATTTGCTCATCTTCATCTTCGAGAGCATTAAGTAATGCTTTATTAAACTGTTCACGCTTATCTGCAGGAAGCAGTTCAAGGGTCTTGTCACCAAGAAGCTGAACTACAGCACGGCAAATTTTATTCTGTAACGGAGCAGGGGCAGTTTCCATCTGCTCAATAAGAAGCGGAACAATTTTCAGATCCCCCATTTCACCTAGCGCTTCAACAATCATAGAAGCAACTAGCGGACTTGCTCCGTCAAGTGCTCTCACTAATGCACCGGAAGTCTGAGCTGCACCAATTTTGGTAAGGGCTTCAATAACTGAAAATTGAACCCACTCTTCATCTTCCAACGCATTAATAAGACTATCTGCAGCGTCAGAAAAACCAAGTTCACCAAGACTTACCGCAGCCTGATAACGAACATTAACCTCTTCATCTTTGAGTAATGCGTCACACAGCGGAGCAACAGCAAAAAGACTGTTTGAAGAACCTAAAATATCAGAAACAAAAATTCTAAGATCCGGATCAGAGCTATTTAACTGGCTCATCACACTTTCGAGATCATCTTCTGCAATCTCACGCAAGATATCCATTGCAGCATTTCGCACCGGAGCTTCTTCTGAGGCGAGAAGCGGAATAACCGCCTGAACAGCTTTTTCCCCACGGATGACACGAAGAGCACGGTCAGCAGCTTCCTGCACCCCTAAGTTGCCTTCCTGAATATGCCGGATCAATTCCGGAATTGCACATTCAATTCTTTCAGTTCCTGCAACAAAGGCAGCATCACGAACGGACTCGGAATCATCAGAGCGTAACTGATTTAAAATTTTGTCACATTCAGACATACATACACCTTCTAAGTTGGCGGAAATTCCGCATACATTATTTATAAATGCTTGCCATCAGAGCTTCCGCCATATCGTCGATATCAAGGATCTCATCAGTCAGCTTTGCGTCCACAATTGCTTTAGGCATTCCATAAACAACACAAGAGGCATCGTTTTGTGCTAAGATATATCCGCCCCTGCTCTTAAGTTCACGAATTCCAAGCAAGCCATCATTCCCCATACCAGTGAAAATTGCCCCCACAGCACGACGTCCCTGTGCTTTTGCAACAGACTCAATCAACACGTTAGCAGATGGCTTATATAACGCGTCGGCAGGCTCTTCTTTCACCACAACTTCCATTCTGGAGCCACTCTGCTGCAATACAATATGTTTTCCGCCCGGCGCAATATATGCTGTTCCCGGCGCAATAGGCTCTGCACCGGAAGCTTCCTTCACCTTAATTTTACAAACATTATCAAGACGCTTTGCAAATGGACCGGTAAAGGCTGCCGGCATATGTTGTGCAATTAAAATGGCAGCAGGGAAGTTTGCAGGAAGTTTGGATAACACTTTCTGCACAGCAGGAGGACCACCGGTAGAAACACCAATCGCTACAACATCACGCTTCGGTCTCCCGCGCATTACTGGAGCTGCAACACGAGGCGCAGCCTTAGCTGCAAGAGAAGGTCTGCTTGTACGCGGAGCACGAATTTTACGACGGGAAACGGATTTTACTTTTTGTTGAAGGTCCTTTTCAATTTTAACGATCTCAAGTGAAACCTTAGAAAGCTGCTTTGGAATAAAATCAACTGCCCCAAGCTCCATAGCTTTAAGCGTTGATTCCGCACCTTCCGTAGTAAGGGAGCTGATCATCAAAACAGGACGCGGCATCTCCATCATAATATGACGAAGCGCAGTAAGGCCGTCCATCTTAGGCATTTCAATATCAAGAGTTACAACATCAGGATTATACTGCCTGATGACA
Organism: Halodesulfovibrio marinisediminis DSM 17456; assembly: GCF_900129975.1. Lineage (NCBI taxonomy): Bacteria > Pseudomonadati > Thermodesulfobacteriota > Desulfovibrionia > Desulfovibrionales > Desulfovibrionaceae > Halodesulfovibrio > Halodesulfovibrio marinisediminis. The sequence continues at coordinate 180,837 of NZ_FSRG01000003.1, read as the reverse complement.
GTAAGTCCCTCAGCACCGTTACGTGCTGTCGCAACAACCTTAATATCTGGATCCTTCTCCAGCATCGTTGTCAGCGCTTTCCGCATAAATGCAGAATCATCTACTACTACAACCCTAATCAACAGAATCTCCTGTTCACATTTTTCAACGGACCAGTACAGTATGTATATTCTTCCATCTGTAACATACTACTCGCCGCTTAAAGTCTGTTTAGAACACCATAGAGAATTATCGTTATTTTACAATAGGCAACTGTCAGCTATTTTAAAGAAAAACTATTCTCTTTTGCATTCCTATATAGCAACAACACTCACACTGCGAGTACAGCTTGCAAAACGCTAGGTGCAGACTCTCAAAAAAAACATTCTATCGCCAACAACAACAGCAATGGTGAAAACAAGAATAAAAAAAGCCGCAAAACCTTTTTCTGGCATCGCGGCTTTTGTATTTTATGCAAAACAACCTGTACTGCAGAGTTAAAACTGTAGTCACATATAACCGCGGCTACAGTTCTTATCGGCAGAAACAGATTAATCTGAAGAAGAAAGTCTAGATACTTCTACCATTCCCTCTAGTGCACGCAATTTATCAATAGTTCTATACAGATGTGCAATGTCACGCACCTCTACAGTAAACTCCATTTCAGACTTTCCATCGATCATTGAATGGAACATACCTGAATCAAGGTTAACTTTTTCCTGCATAAGCAGATCACTAACCTTAGCCATCATGCCCATAACGTTCCTGGAAACCATTTTGATACGTGCAGGATACGGTTTATCTTCCGTACCATCCCAATATACCGAGATAAGACGTTCAGCCTCAAGGTTCTGCACGTTAGGACAGTCAGATGTATGTACGGTCACCCCACGGCCACGGCTGATAAAACCTACAATAGCTTCGCCCGGAACAGGGGTACAACAGCGCGCAAACCGAACCAGAACATCGTCAACACCCTTAATTCCAACACTATTTGCATGTGTGTGCTCAACACGTGTTTCTTCCGGCTGTTGTTCGACTTCTTTATCTTCCGGCTCCTGAACTTCTTTAGGCAACAGACGCTGTAAAACCTTACGCGGTGTAAGACGAGCATATCCCACCTGTGAAAGCAGCTCGTCTACTTCCTTCAGGTTAAATTCTTCCGCAACCGCTTCAAACGCACCTTCTTTCAACGCCTTCTGGACGTTAATATCCATGCGACGGCCCAGTTTCTCCAACATTTCCTTACCGAGACTGATGGAGCGAGCACGCTCTTCGGTACGGATAAAGTGGTTAATACGGGTACGCGCTTTTGCAGTCTTTACAAAACGCAGCCAGTCACGGCTAGGATGCCTGTGCGGGTCAGTAATAATTTCAACGGTGTCACCATTTTTCAATGGAGTGGACAACGGCACGAGCTTACCGTTTACCTTAGCACCGGAACACTTATCACCGACCTGAGTATGAATCATGTATGCAAAGTCAATAGGACTGGCTTCTTCTGGCAACTCTTTCACATCACCATTAGGGGTAAATACATACACTTCATCTTTAAACAGATCGAACTTCAAAGAGCGCATGAACTCTTTGGAGTCAGTTTCCATTTTCTGCCAGTCAAGCAACTCGCGAAGCCAAGTAAACTGCTGTACATCACGGGCCTTCATGCGTCCGCCGCCACCCTCTTTGTACAGCCAATGAGAAGCTACACCGAATTCAGCCATCTGATCCATTTCGTCAGTTCGGATCTGAATCTCAATGCGCTCACCTTCCGGTCCCATAACGGTGGTATGAAGACTCTGATACATGTTTGCCTTAGGCATGGAGATATAGTCTTTGAATCTCCCGTGCACCGGCTTCCACATTGCATGAACAAGACCAAGCACCGCATAACAGTCGCGCACATCTTTTACGATCACGCGGAAAGCAATAATATCATGAACCTGATCAAGCGTAAGGTTCTGTTGCTCCATCTTGCGGTAAATGGAGTAGCGATATTTAATGCGTCCCTTAACCTCGGCATTGATCTTGTTATCCCGCATCATTGAATTGAGCAGCTGGATAACACTCTGGATGTATTCCTGACCAGATACTTTGTTATCCTCTAACCACTCGGTGATGGAGTTAAACTTTTCTGGACGCAGATAGCGAAAACTCAGGTCTTCAAGTTCCAGCTTGATACGGTGCAGACCAAGGCGGTTCGCAAGAGGAACATAAATATCCATCGTCTCTTGCGAAATAAGTTTCTGTTTATGTGGCTTCTGAAAGTCCAGTGTACGCATGTTATGGACTCTGTCCGCGAGCTTTACAATAAGAACACGGATATCTTCCGCCATCGCAAGGATCATTTTACGGATGTTCTCCGCCTGAGCAGCTTCCTTGCTTTCAAATGTCATCAGGCTGATTTTTGTTACCCCATCAACAACATCAGCCACTTCCTCACCAAACTGCGCATCAATACCTTCAATGGTAGCGGAGGTATCCTCTACCGTATCGTGCAGTAATCCCGCAGCAATGGAAACATCATCCATACGCATGCAGGCAAGCTCGTAGGCGACAGAAAGCGGATGTGACAGATACGGCTCACCGGAAAGGCGAGTCTGACCAGCATGCGCAGCAGCAGAAAACACGTACGCTTTCTGAATCAGAGCGACATCCGCATCGGGACGCAACTCTGTTACTTTATCTAAAATTTCCTGAATCCTGATCATGGATTAGTTTGCAACCTCATAACGCCTCTGGCTTTTAGGAACCCACCATCGGTCTAAATTATGCGTAATGCCTGACAACGCAGGCTCAATTCCTTTAAATCGCTTGTGTACGATCGGTAGTGCATACGGAACAAACAAGAAACAATACGGCTGATCCATGTGCAAAATCTCCTGCACATGATCATATGCTTCTTTTCGAACGTCCATATCGAGTGTGTTTCGACCCATCTCAAGCCATTTATCCAGTTCCGGATTAATATATTTAATAAAGTTTAAGCCCCCTTCTACAGCCCGTGAAGAGTGCCATACTGTTGAGATATCCGGATCCTGAAGGATATTCCACCCCAAAATAAGTGCGTCAAAGCGTCCCTTATTCAAAAATTCTTTGATGAATGCTGCCCATTCAACAGTTCTAATAGTGACCTGAATACCAATATCTTTCAACTGACTTTGAATGATTGTAGCTGTTTTTATTCGCTCTTCGTTCCCCTGGTTGGTCAGAATCGTAAATTTAAATACTATTCCATCCTTTTCAAGGACACCATTTTTATTCTTCTTCCACCCTGAGCGGTTCAACAGCTCCAAAGCCTTCCGGGGATTATATCCGTAGTCTTCTATCTCAGTATTATAGACCCACGTTCCAGGCTTATATGGTCCAATCGTCGCTTTACCCTGTCCAAAAAGAACCCCTTTAACTAAGCCTTCTTTATCGATGGCATATGAAATGGCCTGTCGAACGCGGGTATCGTGAAACAACTTGTTCCTGAAGTTAAAACCTAAAAATGAATACCCGAAGGACAGATATCTGTACTTCATAAAGTTATTTTTGAAATAGGTACTGTCAGTCTGATAGAGAAACTGCTGTGGTGTAAGGTTCATCATATCCAGATGACCAGCTTTTAACTCCAGAAACATTGTAGTAATATCCGGAATAACCCGATACACCATTTCATCCAGATATGGTCTACCAAGAAAGTATGTATCACTCGCTTCAAGAACTATTTTTTGTCCTCGATCCCATTGTTTGAACTTAAAAGGTCCTGCACCAACCGGCTTTTGTGCTAAAGGAGACTTGGTAATATCTTTACCTTCAAGCAAATGCTTAGGTAAAATATCCATCATCCAGCTAAGCAAGATGCGGGCAAGAGGCTTTTCGTATGTAGCTTCAAAGGTGTATTTATCTATCAGCGTAAACTTTTTTACTAAAAGATAATCTTGTGCATACGCTGTAGGTGTATTTGGATCGATGTATAATTTGTACGTAAACTCTACATCTTCCGCAGTAAGCGGTGTTCCATCCTCCCATTTCACATCTTTACGCATTGTTATACGTATTTTTTTACCCTCATCCAAAACCTCAAATGATTCTGCGGCATACGGAATAATATTTAAATCTTTATCGTATTTTAAAGGGGATACGTAAATATCTGATGCAACCTGATGCGACACAGCATCTGAGCTCAACATTGGGATCAGGTTTGTAATATCGCCTATTGAGCCTAAAATAATGCGCCCACCGTATTCCGGTTTCTGAATATTTGTTGTATTGTCACCATCGGCTCTTTCGGATTGCTTCTCTACAGAAGCCGAAGAGCTGGATGCTGGTTGCTTTTTTTCAGCAGGAGAGCTGCAACCTGTCAAAAGTAAAACACACAACAGTGCTGCTAGAAGCACTCTGTTTTGCAAACTGCAATGCATGGCATCCTCACTATTGCCAAAATCATCAGATAGAGTATCTTGAGTTGATACGGAACTAGATATTTCAGACGGTAGAAGTAACGCTAACAAACTTCTACCCTATTGAAAACTGATTGAATTTTGAATAACCATATGCCCCTCTTGCTATAGGGTAACATAGCAGGACGCTGTAACGGCGTTACATACTCCACAAGGAGCTTTTTTAGATGGATGAGGCTTCCGCAAAAAAACTGCTTCACGAATTGGTATCAAGTACCATTCCAGAATATATTATCGAAGGTTCCCAATATCTTTTAGACTCCGGCGGAGTTCAGAAGATTAGTGTCAAAAAGGGGGACGGATACTGGGACATCTCCGGTACAGTGCAGGGTGAAGATTTTCAGATTTATTCTCCGAAAATCTCACTGGATTTCCATGAGAATTCCACAAACTTCATCTGCAACTGTCCTGAGGCATTTTCCGGTGCGTGCCGTCACGTCGGCGCTGCTGCACTTAAGTTCATCCCTTCTCTTGAAGAAGGTGGTGCTGCTGAAACTGCGCCTGCAAAGCCACGCTCTGACTGGAGACAGAATTTCAGGTCTTACTTTGCAACCGAGCTTGAGCCAGAAGCCGGTAGACATTACCTTCTTTACCGTTTTCACCCAGAACCGGGCAGACTGCAGGTTTCGTTCTTTCGTGCGAGACAGAACAAATCCGGACTGTCCACCGTACATAACGAAATTACAATCCAGCAGATCCTTGACCATCCGGACTGGCACGAACAAACTCCGGGTCTTGCCGAATTGCTGGAACAAGTCGGTAAATACAACGACTACTTCGGACATCGTGTAGAGATTCCTGACGGGCTGCTCACATGGTTCCTCTGGACTGTTAAGAACGAGTACTACTTGTTCTGGCAGGACACAGATAAGCCATGCCGTATTGAAACCACTACAATGCAGCTTAAGCTCAAGCCAGATCTTGAAGAAACCGGTCTCTCCTTTGCTGTAATGATTGAAGGAAGCGGCAAGCAGCCGTTATCTATTACAGAAGAAGATGTCAGCTTCCATGGTCAGATGCCATTATGGGTTTGCTGGAAAAAGGGTTTCCACCCTGTTCACACAACTCTGGACTCCGTACTTGTTCAGGACCTTGTGCAGCATCCGCCACACGTAAGCCGTGACGATATTCCGGAGTTTCTTGACCGAGTCTGGACACAATTCCCGACTTCCGACTTGCACGAGCCAGAGAAGTTTCTGGAGCACATGGAACCAATCTTCGTTCCAGGTACATACAACCCGAAACTTTTCCTTGATGAAGAAGGCTCACTGCTTACACTGGAAATTCAGAACTTTTACGAAACTATTCATGGTGAATTCCTGCTTCCGGGACCTAACCCTGAATTTATGACAGGCAGTTACTCTTTCGAGGGCACAACATACCTTATTCGCCGCATGCAGGACGAAGAGGCAAAGCTCGCAGAAGAACTGCTTGATATGAACTTCCAGCCACGTAACAACCGTATCTGGTTCCTCGAGCCGGAAGAAGCTATTACCTTCCTTTTGGATGCGTACCCTAAACTTATTGAGCAGTACCGTGTATACGGTGAAAAAGCGCTCTCCAAGTACAAGGTTCGCCTCGCCACTCCGGTTATTAACGCCACGGTGGAATCCAACGAAGAAGAAAAATGGTTCTCCCTCGATATCGAAGTTGATTACGACGGTCAGAAAGTTCCAATCGACCTTATTTGGAAGGCGTGGTCTCAGGGCAAACGTTATGTTCAGTTGAAAGACGGTTCAGACACCAGCCTGCCAGAATCATGGCTTGAAAAAGTTGCACACAAACTGCGTGCTATGGGCCTTGATCCGGAAAAACCACCACAGCAGCGATTTGAGCAGTACGAAGCGCCTGTACTGGACAACCTGCTTGATGATCTTCCTGAAGTTGAAACAGACGGTTTCTGGGATACTCTGCGCGAGAAAATTCATACCTTCAAAGAGATTGCCATGGTTAAGCAGCCAGACGGTTTGCAGGCAACACTCCGAGGGTACCAGCAGCAAGGTCTCAGTTACCTTAACTTCCTGCGTGAATACGGTTTTGGCGGCATCCTTGCTGATGAAATGGGTCTTGGTAAAACTATCCAGACTCTGTCCTTCATTCAGCACATGGTCGAGCGTGGTGATACCGGCCCTAACCTTATTGTTGTACCGACCTCTGTTCTTCCTAACTGGGATCGTGAGGCATCTAAGTTCGTACCTGAACTTAAGCGTCTTATTATTTACGGTACCCGTCGTGAGAACATGTTCAAACAGATCAATGACTCCGATCTGGTTGTAACAACATACGCCCTGCTTCGCCGTGACCTTGAAGAGTTACAAAACTACGAGTTCAACTCTATCATTCTTGACGAAGCACAGAACATTAAGAACCCGAACACCATCACAGCCCGCTCTGTTCGTAAGATCAACGCCAAGCAGAGACTCTGTCTCTCCGGTACCCCGATTGAGAACAACCTCTTCGAGCTGTGGTCTCTGTTCGAATTCCTGATGCCGGGCTTCCTTGGCTCACAACACGCTTTCCAGCGTGGTATTGTGAAGCCAATTAAAGATGGTGACGTAGAAACAATTGAACAGCTTCGTACCCGAGTAAGACCATTTATCTTGCGTCGTACAAAGTCAGAAGTGGCAAAAGACCTGCCGCCTAAAATTGAAAACGTTCAGTACTGTGCGCTTGCCGAAGAGCAGGCAGAGCTTTACGGCGCTCTTGCTGCCAAGCTCAAAGAACAGGTTATGTCTGACGTGGACGAAAAAGGCATGGCAAAAAGCCAAATGTCTATTCTGGATGCACTTCTCAAGCTTCGTCAGATTTGTTGTCACCCGCGCCTTCTCAATCTCAACATGCCTGGATTCACTACAAACCTGCCTTCCGGTAAGTTTGATGCATTCAAGGACATGATTACTGACATTGTTTCAGAAGGCCATAAAGTACTGGTGTTCTCACAGTTTGTATCCATGCTGCATATCATCCGCTCTTGGCTGCAAATTGCAGACATCCCGTATGCGTACCTCGACGGTACATCCAAAGACCGTTTCGATCAGGTAGACAGGTTTAACGAATCTCCGGATATTCCTATCTTCCTTATTTCCCTGAAAGCAGGTGGTACTGGTCTTAACCTTACAAGTGCTGACTACGTTATCCACTACGACCCTTGGTGGAACCCTGCTGTTGAAGATCAGGCAACTGACCGTGCTCACCGAATCGGCCAGAAGTCTCAAGTATTCTCATACAAAATGATTTGTCAGAATACTGTTGAAGAAAAGATCCTCAAACTTCAGGACATGAAAAAAGGTGTTGCAGACTCCATCATTCCAGGTAAGGAAGCATGGAAATCTCTCACCAGAGACGATCTTGAAATGCTGTTCGAAATCTAGTTCGGCAAAAACAAGCGATAAAAAAAGGGGAACCTGTTGGTTCCCCTTTTTTTATCCACAAATAATGTGTAAAACTCTACCAGACACAAACTACACAGCAGACTTCGCCTCAACTCCTTCCAAGACACTACCAACAAGCTCTGGGAGCTGAGCCAAATCCGGACTGATAACAAAACCTGCATCCCGCATAGCTTGAAGTTTGCCCTCAATCCCGCCTGTTTTTTCATCAAGAATTGCACCAGCATGTCCAAGTCTTTTTCCCGGAGGAGCCGTACGGGCAGCAATAAAGGATACTACCGGCTTTTCAAAACCTGTCACTTTTACATAGCGGGCAAGTTCTTCTTCTGCAGCCCCGCCAACTTCACCAAGAATCAGTACGGCGTGCGTATTATCATCATTACGGACTAGCTCAAACAAGTCAGTAAAACTTGTCCCTATAAATGAATCACCGCCGATTCCGACACAGAATGATTGTCCAATTCCAGCTCGTGAAAGTCTATCCGCTGCTTCATAAGTTAATGTTCCGGATCGTGAGAAAATTGCTACGTTGCCCTGAGTAAAAACCTTGGCAGGCATAATGCCTATCTTGCACTGCCCCGGGACAATAATTCCCGGCGTATTTGGGCCAATTATCCGAGTCTTGGAACCTGCAATTTCCTTCAACGCAGACAACATGCTGGCCTGAGCAATTCCTTCAGTAATGCAAATAACCCACGGAACATCCTCCGCAGCGGATTCAGCAACCGCATCAGCAGCGAATCCGGCAGGGACAAAGACAATTGAAGCATCGATACGATGATGTTTCTTTGCCTCATGGACAGAGTTATATACGGGAATTCCCATTACTTCCTGCCCGCCTTTGAACGGTGTCACGCCAGCAACAATATTTGTTCCGTACTCCTGCATCAAAGCGACATGCCGCTGTGCAACCTTGCCAGTGATACCCTGAACAAGTACCTGAGTATCTTTATTAATCCCCAGAACATTAGCGATGCCTGTGCGAGTAAACGAAGGCATAGTAGAAGGTAACGCTTCTTTATCCAAAACAAAGTCAACCGTTGGAGCACCTACAGGTTTGAGGGAATGCAATGTCTCAAGCGCCTCGTTCATCTCTTCCGCAATAAAGACATTTTCAACGGATGCTTCCTGCATTAAGGCACGTCCTTCCTCAGACTCAAAACCAGCCATGCGGATAACAATAGGTTTTGGCGCAGGCTTTCCACCTAGAACTGCTAACAACGCTTTACCAACTTCCTTACAGGAAACAATTCCACCGAAGAGGTTGATAAACACAGCCTTCACATCATCGTTTCCAAAAAGAAGATCAAGGGCACGTTTAATACGTTCCCTGTCTGCAGCGCCTCCCAAGTCCATAAAGTTTGCAGCTGTTAATCCATTGAAATTCAACAAGTCCATTGTTGCCATGGCAAGTCCTGCACCATTCACCAGAATACCTACCCAGCCTTTTAGCTCCACATAACTGAGCCCAGCTTCACGAGCGATATTTTCTTCATAGGAATGATGCTCAGGAGTATAGTATTCCTCCAATTTATCCGGATAAAGGTCGACCATGTTGTCATCGAGTTCAACCTTACCATCAAGCGCCATCCATTCCCCTTGCTTTGTAATAACAAGAGGGTTGATTTCTGCCATAAGCAAGCCGAATTTCGTTACGAGGCCATATAGTTTTTTCACGAGATCACGGAAACCGGCATAATGCTCTTTAGTTACGCCGAGTTCAAAAAAAGCAGCACGCAAGTGATGATCTTTTAAACCAGAAAGAAGGTGTACCCGCTGAATCAACGGTTTTGCAGCCTTAGTGGAATTTTCAACTTCAATTCCACCGGCAGAACTTACTGTGAAGAGAAGGTCTTTGCGCTCACGGGAGAGCACAAAAGAAAGGTAGCACTCTTTTGCAATATCAGTTGCCTGCTCCACACGGATAAAAGGAACTGAATTGCCTTTAATGTGCATGTTGAAAATCTTATCAACTTTTTGGTGAAACTCTTCCGGATTGTCAGCCCGCAAAATGCCACCAGCTTTTCCGCGTCCGCCTGTCAGCACCTGTGCTTTCAGGTACCAAGGTGGACTCATGTTTTTGGGAACAGTTACAGAGTCAGGTGTTAAAAGAGTTCCCTCAGGGGTAATAATTCCAGCCACGCCAAACAACTTCTTGCTCAAATGCTCGTTCAGAAACATGGTGCTCCGTCCGTAAGATGCAAATTATCAGTCATCAAGTCTTGGAACCATTTGCTGGACAAGAATGTTCGTGTACGGTTTCCCATACAGGTCGGCGATAAGAAGTAATCTTCCTTTACTAAATGCAGCTTCGACCACTCCTATGTAGCCAAATCAACAGCAATCAGCATGTGCCCCTTACGCCCTTTTCCAGTAATGCTCCTCCCTCCGCATTGCTGGGACGTAGTCCGACCAACGTTTCATAATAGCCTAACAGCGCTCACATCCAGCATCCTCAATTGGCACGTACTGAATTAATCCAAAAAGAAATACAGCACGTGGACGTATGTCCGCAGGGACAGTCCATACGGCACTCAATGCATGTACAGCTCGTTGCCGTACAACCGGAGTCATACTGAAACAAAACAGCATGACAGGATATCGGAAATCAGCAGTGCGTTGCCAGCATCGGCAGCCGCACTGCTGTCATCGTCTGGAATCAGTTACGTTTCTACCGGAAATTTGCCTTCAGGCTAGAAGCCGGCATCTTCGTTGATTAACACAATCTTAATGCGCTTTGCAGGGAAAGACTTTTCAGTGATAGTCCAAATATTACAAATGCGCTGCGGGCTGGAACAATCCATACAGTGCCCTGTCTTCTTACAAGGGGTCTTCATATCCAGTCGCATAGTGTTAACCGGTGCTGCATAGTCTTTAACACGGTACATTGCATCATCTACAGTTTCCACCAACTTGTTACGGCTGATAAACAGCACAACATGCTTAGGACCAAAGTTTAATGCTGCGACACGGTTACCTATCATATCAAGGTTTACAAGCTTACCGCATTCAGTCACAGCGTTAGTGCCTGTAAGGAAAAGATCTGCCAGCAATGCCTGACGGCGAAGCTCATACTTCTCATCATTCGGCAGTGACTTATCATACGTGTCGAGAACATCTAAAGACTCGTCAGCACGCACTGCTTCAACAATGCCAGTTTTCATCAACGTAGCGGAACCACCGAACGACACTGTCTTAACACCTTCAAGAGAAGGCATTATCTGCTCATCAAAAACTTTTTTTGCATCAGTAACTGAGTCTGCCATGAATACATCAAAGTTATTCTTCTCAAGAGTCTCTTTCAGTTCAGCGAGACGTAACGTCCAATAAGTATCAATCGGGTTTGTCATAGTATTAATCCATACTGGTTTTAAATGACCGACTCTCAGCATACAAAGCAAGTCGCTTCTCGTAATTAGTAAGCTGGTAGTTTGGTAATCGATATTCAATTCCACGTGTTAACGCTTCCTGCTGGGTAGCTACAGCCTTATCAAATTCATTGGAAGCTGCATATGCGGCAGCCAATGAATCTAAGACTCGAGGATGTCTCTTGCTTCGTTTAACTATAGGTAGCAGTAGTTCTACAGCACGTTTTCCGTCGCGGACTGTATCAGAAGGACAAGTAGCCAAAAACCATCCTGCCTCATTCACTGCTGAAATAGAATTCGACAAAAGTAGGATTTGCTCCATATCTTCTTTAGCTAATACATAGTTTCCCATATCTTGTTGTGTCTGCATTCTGGAAACAAGTAACCGAGTATCACTAGGCGTAGATTTGAGTCCTGAATTCAAATCCTTCAATGCAGCAGCAAGGTTTCCTGTAGCGCGCCACAATGCGGCACGGTTCAACAACGCTTCAGAATAGGCATCATTAATGGCCAATGCGCTATTGAAATCACTGAAAGCAGCATCCAGTTTTCCTAAAGCAATTCTGCAATAGCCTCGATTATTATAGGCGACGGCATTGCTGGAATCCAGTTTAATCAGCTGAGTGTACATAAGTTCGGCTGCAGAAGACTGTCCCAACTTTTGTAAAAGCTGAGCCTGCGCCATGATCAAATCAAGTCGCTCCGGCTTCAACGCAGCTGTCTTTTCCATCCAGAAAAACGCGGTTCCGTATTCACCTTTGTTAAAAGCAATCTTGTACAAGTAATACACAGGCTCAAATAAATTTGAGTCAAGAGTATGAGCCGTTTTCAACAATGGTTCAGCTGCATTATAGTCTTTCATCAAGTATGCTATGACACCACGAGCCGCAGGAATAATCGCCTGCTCATCACCGTACTCTTGCACCTCTCTCAGCACATCATTCGCAGCAACAAACTTCTTCCTGTGCGCATATGCAATAGCACCAAGTCCATGAGCTGTTACATACTCTTTCTGCTTTTGTTTACGAAGAGAGTTGTAACGATCAAGCTCACGTTTTTTTCGACGCTTCTCTTCAACATCTACAATAAGAGAGGAATACTGTTTAGCTTTCAAATCCAACGTAACAAACGCTTTGGTATACTCATCAAAGGTTATTGAAACCTGACGCCATTTACGCTGCGTGTAAGCATCCTGCAAGGAACTATAAAGAGCGTCATTTTTATCAAGTTGCTGCTGCACTTGCGGTGTCACAAACCCGTTTGCCGACACAGGAGAATTTATGCCTAAACAAAAACAAACGGCGAGGAGCAGAGCTCCCGCGCCGTTATATATTCTTTTAAAATCCATACCGCATGTACTCCTTGTCCCTGCGGTTTATACTTTGAATAAATCGGTATTTTTCATTGGCGCGCGCCTGTTTCAGCACTTGTCGCCCAATTTCACGGCATCGATCACAAGCCCCTACTGGAACCTCTACACCGAGACTCAGAGGATTAACAGACGACCACGTTTCAAGACGTAATGTTCCTGAGCAATCAGGACACAAGACCACGGATTCAATTTGGCTCTCACTGATCCCGTCCGTATCGTAATAGATATCCTTGGAACGAACGATGAAATCTCCATCGCGCTCATATCCTGTTTTTTTCACCAACGCCTCAATGTCCGGCGTGGTGGATGCAAAATATCCTTCAAGTAATTCTCTGGAAAGATTCTTGATATATTCTGTTACTTGCGGTGTCTGTGCATAGCGCTGAGGATCAAAATCAGGCTCTGCAACATGCTCGTAATCAATCCCTGCCATCGCAAGGCAAATACCAAGGTTCACATACGGCAACGCACCCTGAATAGAGTAACCACCTTCGAGCACGGCAATATCCGGATTCAACATTTCGTTCAGCTTCGCATAACCGCGTGCTGAAAAATTCATGTTTGTGATAGGGTCTGAGTAATGGTTATCCTGACCTGCTGAATTGATAATAAGATCCGGCTTAAAATCATCCAGCACAGGCAACACGACATTTTTAATCGCGTACAAAAAACCTTCATCTGATGTATTAGGCGGAAGCGGGATGTTCAATGTTTTACCATAGGCATTAACGCCGCCACGCTCAGCAGGAAAACCACTGCCCGGATACAACGTTCTGCCATCCTGATGCATGGAGATAAAGAGCACATCCTTATCGTTCCAGTAGACATCCTGCGTGCCATCACCATGATGACAGTCCGTATCTACAACGGCAATTTTAAGCGGACCGTATTTTTCACGAATATACTCAATCATCACGGCTTCAATATTAATATTGCAAAACCCGCGTGAACCATGAACAGACTTCATAGCGTGATGCCCCGGAGGACGAACCAGCGCAAAAGCTTTGTCCTTTTCCCCTTCCATCACCAACTGCGCAGCACGAATAGCACCACCGGCAGAGATCAAGTGTGATTTAGTGCACACACTTTCCACATTGGGAAAACAAAAATGTGTGCGCTCCACATCTTCCAACGAAGCCACCAGCGGCTTGTATTCAGAAATGCCTTCTATATCGAAAAGCCCTTCTTCACGCAGTTGATCCTGCGTGTACAAAAGGCGCTCTTCCCTTTCTGGATGAGTCGCACTAATCGCCCAGTCATATGCGGGGAAAAAGATAACCCCTAAAGAATTTTTTGCTCGCAGCATTAGCTCTCTTCCGCTTATTTTTTTCTGTTACGCATTAATGATGCGGCAATAATTGTCTAGTCAACACTCTCTGTTTTCATCATCGCAATAGCGGTACGCATACAATCTACGACTTGTGCAAACACTTCATCAGGAGTTACAGAAGCATCAACAACCTTAAATCGCTTATTGTTCAAGGCTGCCCATGTTAAATATCCTTCACGCACGCGGGAATGAAAGTCTATTGCTTCAGCCTCAAAGCGTCCTTCAGCACGGGAAAGTCCCTGCTCAATATTACGGGAAAGAGCACGACGTAATCCAATTTCAGGCTCTACATCAAGTAACAGGCTAATATCCGGCCACAAGCCTGTTGTCGCAACTTCGTTGAAAGAATGCAGCAAATTCGGATCAAGTCCACGACCATAGCCCTGATACACAACTGTAGAGTCTGCGTAGCGATCGCACAAAACAACCTTTCCAGCTTCAAGAGCAGGTTTAATAACCTGAGAGACGTGCTGTGCTCTATCAGCAAGGTACAAGAACAATTCTGCTTCGCTGGTAATGTCGGTATTTTCAGCATCCAACAACAATGCACGAAGAGTCTTACCAAGTTCGCTACCGCCCGGTTCACGGGTCAACACAACTTCATAGCCTTCAGATTCGAGCCATGCATGCAGCTTCTTCAAGACGGTACTTTTACCGGAACCTTCCATTCCTTCTAAGGTAATAAACATACTGTATCCTTAATTATGCATTCGACGAGTCGGTTCATTTTCTTTATCCGTAATCTCTCATTCCTCAAGGACGACTAGATTTCCGACAGGCAGAGAGCGCCCTGCCCCCGTCTCCCCTTAATCGCGAATAACATTTAATTGCTAATTTCTTTTACGAGCCTGACTCACAGACTGCCTGCTAAAACTCACCATCAGAAGAAACTGGAACCTTAAAAGCACCTTCGGAAAGATTCGTAACAGGAGAGTCTCTAAAAATTTTAGTAGGATCTGGAGTCGAATGAGGTTTAAATATAAAACGTCCCAGCGTATTCTGGTATGGTGTCCAGCCTGTTTCACCGTCTTCAAACTCGCTGAACAATCCACGAAGCTGTGCAAGCTTTGCATCAATATTATCAGCGTAATGAAGTACAAGTGCTTCAGCTGTAGCAGGAAGAACAGGAGACCCCCACTCTCTCTGACCATGATGCCCAAGAATTAAGTGCTTAAAGTGCATCTGTAATTCAACAGATAAACCAGATGCCGCAAGATACGGTTCTACTTTCTCCAAACCAATGTTGATATGCCCGATAAGACGTCCTTCGTCAGTATAATCTTTCACAAGACCGGCACTCAGCTCCCATGCTTTACCGATATCATGGAAGATAGCTCCGGCAAGCAATACCTGACGATCGAGTTCATCATACTGATCACACAACTTCATGCACAGCTCAGCAACAGACAAGGTGTGTTCAAGCAAACCACCTAGATAAGCGTGATGGACATTCTTTGCTCCAATTGCATTTTTAAAGCGGGTGGCAATTTCTTCATCAGCAAGAGCAGACTGAACAAATGTAAGCCACGGAGCATGTGTAAGAACTGAAGAACACAGGGTAATAAGGTCTGCATACATATCATCTGGATGGCGCTCTGAAGCGGCAACAAAATCACCCATATCAAGTTCAGCAGTATCTTCAGGTGTGAGTATTTTCATATGTTCAATATTCACATCTAAAATATCACGGTATGTGCTGGCACGACCTTTAACTGCTAACATCTGGCCTGCAGCTATTTCCGGAAACTGCTGAGCAAGCGGGCTCCAGATTTTTGCTCCGATTGAACCTGTCATGTCAGACAGCTCGAGTCTCCAATAAGGACCATTACGCGCCTGCGCGAGGGTAGCCTGCGTAATAGAAAAGATGGAAAGCACTTCGTCATTATTGGAAATATCTCGAACAAATTGTATTTTTTTAAGGTCCATTTTATACCCTGAAGAAATGAAAATTCGATATTTAAAGCTGACCGTGGTTACACATGCAGCCCAAAAACGGTCATGAGATCGAAATATGCGATGCATCACAAGCTCACTTTCATAAAGCTAACCTGTGGTGGAAACAACTAGACTTGTACCTGACGTAATACGGAAGAACAAACTCTTCCTGTCACAAACATAAAATACAGGTATACTTCTATCATTAACTAAAGATATGCTTCCTGTTTTTTAAAGAAGTTGTCAAACGATTTGACGGTTGTAAATACAAGCAATTACCAGAGGTTGTTATGATTATTGCACTTACAAACGATGACGGAATTCAAGCACCGGGATTGCGTGCCATGTACAACGCGCTGATTAATGCAGGCCACACGGTCCACTGTGTGGCACCTGTTTCAGAACAGTCTGCAGTAGGTCACGCAGTAACCCTTTCCATGCCGCTTCGCGTCAAAGAATTCCACGAAAACGGTTTCCGCGGCACTGGTGTTTATGGAACTCCTGTTGACTGCGTCAAGCTTGGGTTACGCAGCCTTATTGAAGATAAAATTGATCTCATTATCTCTGGAATTAACGCAGGCGCAAACGTAGGACCGGATATTCTGTATTCCGGAACTGTTTCTGCTGCTACTGAAGGCGCCAGCACAGGCTACCCTTCCATGGCTGTTTCCTTTGATAATTTCAGACCTGATGACTTGTCAGAACAGGCAAAATTTGCTGTTGAAATTGCAGAAAACCTTCCGTGGGATGCCCTACCCAAACGCTGTGTTGTAAACCTGAACTTCCCTAACCTGCCGATGGACAAAGTTAAAGGGCTACGAGTCTGCCCACAGACAAGTGCGACATGGAAAGATTGGTATGTACATAAAACTGACCCGCGTGGTGGAAGCTATTGGTGGCTGGACGGTAAAATTCCACCAGAAGATGTTGCAATGGGTACAGACCGAGACCTGCTGTCAGAGGGATACGTAACGCTGACACCATTGAAATTTGATTTTACAGATGAACAAACCATGTCTGCCCTCTCTGTCTTGAACATGGATCAATAGCCAATACAGCACTGCAATATTTAACAGTACGTGATTATTAAAAAAGAGTACCTTTTGTGCCGTGCCGCTACTTTCTAACGCAGCACGGCACAATCTTTAAGAAAAATTGAACAGTACTCCCAGTGATGAATGGTACATTTAACGATTGTTCACAAAATTATTTTAAAGAAATATGCAACTAGCTATTGCAGTTTGTTTACTTTGCTTTTATGAGCACCACGTGTAAAGTACACATGTTTGTCGTCAGTGTGTTTTTTCGTCTACACGACTGACTCGTAGATACTAACTAGTGCTTATCCATTTTTGCCCTTTGAGCCGTTCTGTGCGGTGTTTTATTGCACCAGTAGTGTAAACGGTTAACTTCTTGGTCCGCCCCATACGCGCCCATGGTCGAACCCATCTTTTAGTAGCAAAGTGGCACGGTTAAGCTTATGTTTTTCTATTAGTAATCATGGAATTATGGTTCTTATACGTAATATCATGACTACCATAATTTTTTTTGAGGAGGTTATTTATGCCACTTACCGGTACTAAAGAGATGTTTGCCCGCGCATACAAGGAAGGCTACGCAGTTGGTGCGTTTAACGTAAACAACATGGAAATTATTCAGGGTATCATGGAGGCAGCTCAGGAAGAAAAAGCTCCTCTTATCCTGCAGGTTTCCGCAGGCGCTCGCCGTTACGCAGGTCAGACTTACATTAAAAAGCTCATCGAAGCTGCTCTTGAAGAAACTGATCATCCACTTGCTCTGCACCTTGACCATGGTCAGGACTTTGAAATTTGTAAACAGTGCATTGACGGCGGCTTCTCTTCAGTAATGTTTGATGGTTCCCACCTCGACTTTGAAGAAAACATCGCTATTACCAAACAGGTAGTAGAATACGCTCATGAACGTGGCGTTGTTGTTGAAGCTGAACTTGGTCGTCTTGCAGGTGTTGAAGATGACGTTCACTCTGAAGAGTCCATTTACACCGATCCTGATCAGGCAGTAGAATTTGTAGAGCGCACCGGTTGTGACTCTCTTGCTATTGCTATCGGAACCAGTCACGGCGCATACAAATTCACCGGCGAAGCACGCCTTGACTTTGAGCGTCTTGAAAAAATCACCAACATGCTCCCTGAGTTCCCAATTGTACTCCACGGTTCTTCTTCCGTGCCTCAGGAGTTTGTTGAAATGGCAAACAAGTACGGCGGAGACATCGGCTCTGCTAAAGGTGTTCCGGAAGAGTTGCTCCGTAAGGCTGCCACTTACGGCGTTTGCAAGATCAACATTGACACCGACATCCGTCTTGCAATGACAGCAGTTATCCGCAAACACTTTGCAGAAAACCCATCTCATTTCGATCCACGCCAGTACCTCAAGCCAGCCCGTCAGGCTGTAAAAGAAATGGTTCAGCACAAAATTAAGAACGTGCTGGGCTGCTCTAACAAGATTTAACACACTACCGCTTAGGGAGCTTTCTCATGGCTGTGAAGCTTGGTATCAACGGTTTTGGTCGCATTGGCCGCTATCTCGTTCGTCTTCTCGTTAACGACCCAGAACTTGAAGTTGCAGTTATTAACGCACGCGCTGACAACGAAGCTCTTGCTCACCTTTTCAAGTACGACTCCGTTCACGGAACCTTTACTGGAGAAGTTGAAGCTAACGAAGAGGGCTTTAAAGTAAACGGTAAGCAGATTATCGTTACACGTTGCGCACGCGGCGAATGGAAATGGGGCGAACTCGGGGTTAACATCGCTGTTGAAACCACCGGTACCATTAAAGACCGTGACGGTCTTGCCGAGCACATTGCTTGTGGCGCTAAGAAATCTATCATTTCTGCACCAGGCAAAGACGTGGACGCAACCATTGTTATGGGCGTAAACGAAGACATTTATGATGCTGAAAAACATCACGTTCTTTCTAACGCTTCCTGCTCCACAAACTGTCTTGCTCCGGCAGCAAAGGTTCTCCATGAAACCTTTGGTATTAAACATGGTCTTATGACAACCATCCATGGTTACACTATGGGTCAGAGAATCCTCGACGGTTCTCACAAGGATCTTCGCCGCGCACGTGCTGCTGGCGTATCCATGATTCCAACAACCACTGGCGCAGCAAAAGCTGTAGGTCTTGTTCTTCCTGAACTTCAGGGCAAACTTGACGGTATGGCTATTCGTGTTCCAGTTCCTGATGGTTCTCTGATTGACCTTACCTGCACCGTGGAAAAAAACACCACTGCAGAAGAAGTTAACGCAGCTTTGAAAGCAGCAGCTGAAGGTTCTTTGAAAGCCAATCTCGGCTACTCTGACGAACCTCTCGTTTCCGTTGACTACATCGGCGATACACACGGCGGCGTAGTAGACGGTCTCAGCACAAGCGTAATGGATGGTAACATGGTTAAAGTTCTCGTTTGGTACGACAACGAAGCCGGCTTTACCAACCAGCTCGCTCGCCTCCTCAGAATGGTTGGCGCTTCCCTGTAGACTCATATGAGTTTGAAATTAAATAAGCCCGTTGCATCAGCAGCGGGCTTTTTTTGTTATGTCCCGTCCTGAAATAATATCTTGCCGAAGGATCACCGAAGCAACATTTACCCCACCCTACCTAGTAATTTCCTAATCTTTTTCAAGAGGATGAGGAAGAGGCATCAAAAAAGCCCCCAATGCACTATGGGCATCGGGGGCTTCGTC
The DNA here is from genome assembly GCF_900129975.1 of Halodesulfovibrio marinisediminis DSM 17456. NCBI lineage: Bacteria > Pseudomonadati > Thermodesulfobacteriota > Desulfovibrionia > Desulfovibrionales > Desulfovibrionaceae > Halodesulfovibrio > Halodesulfovibrio marinisediminis. The sequence continues at coordinate 161,297 of NZ_FSRG01000003.1, read as the reverse complement.
ATTCTATAGCAATCAAACTACAGTTCGTTAGGCAGTTCCTGAAGTTCAGAATACTTGAACACAGGACCATCTACACAAACGTATTTATCGCCGATGTTACAACGACCACAGAGGCCAACACCGCATTTCATACGTTTTTCGAGAGTAGTGATGATTTTGTCATCTTTAAAGCCAAGTTCGTTAAGAGCCATGAGGGTGAACTTAATCATGATTGGAGGGCCACAAGTAACCGCGTAGCCGCTGTTATCAGGATTAATCTCTTTGAGTACGTTCGGGATAAGACCAGTTTTCTGGTAAGGCTTTTTGCCCCACTCTTCGTCTGGATTATCTACGGTCAGCACTACATCAATATCGTCACGCTCAATCCACTCCGCAAGGTCTTCTTGATAGCTCAGGTCCTGAGGAGTACGAGCACCATAAAGAAGAGTGATCTTACCGTAATCATCACGGTTATCCAGCATGTACACAAGAAGTGTACGCAGCGGAGCCATACCGATACCACCACCGATAAAGGTTACGTCCTGTCCTTTCATCTCTTCAGTCGGGAACGCGTTACCAAGAGGAGCACGAACACCAACAGAGTCACCGGCTTTAAGCTGGTGGATACGGGAAGTAACTTCACCTACACGCATTACGGAGAACTGGAGGTAATCCATACGGGTCGGGGAAGAGTTGATTACGAATGTTGATTCACCTGCACCGAAAACAGACAGCTGACCTACCTGTCCCGGTTCAAAAGTGAACTTTTTCATAACCTCTTCATCATCAAAACGAACACGGAAGGTTTTAATGTTGGAAGTTTCTTCCACTACTTCCATGACGGTAGCCATCTCCGGCAGAACTGGATTAGCTTTCATTACTTAGACTCCTTCTTGGCGCTGCGAGCTTGTGCTGCTTTAACAATAGAACGAATATCAATAGAAGCAGGACAACTCTTGATGCAACGACCACAACCACAACAGCCAAAACGCTTATCGTATGTATTAGGGTAGTATGCAAACTTGTGGTTCACACGGTTTTTGAGACGTTTCGCTTTGGTAGTACGCGGGTTATGACCGCTACCTTCCAAAGTGTACTGGAAGCTCATGCAGGTATCCCATGTACGAAGACGCTTACCGGTGGTACCTGTTGGCTCATCAGTAATATTAAAGCAGTAACAGGTAGGACAAAGGTAAGTACATGCGCCACAGCTGAGACAACCGGCAGCCTGCTCTTCCCAAAACTCGTCATCATCAAACACAGCAAGAAGCGCCTCTGGAGCATTGGAGAAATCATGTGCTTCACCAAGCATCTCGCGAGTTGCTTTCTGTACCGCTTCTGCTTCAGCACATTTGTCACCGCCATCTGCAAAGAAGCTTTCTTCAAGCATCTTTCCACCACGTTCGGTCACAGCTTCAGCAGCGAAGCCCCCCTCTACAGGAGTCAAAAGTATGTCGGAACCAGCTTTGTCTGCAGGATCGCTACCTACTTCGTGACAGAAGCAAGTAGACTCAACCGCATTACAAGCAATAGTAACGACCAATGTATTTTCACGGCGTGTTGCGTAGTACGGATCACGAATGCGATCGTTAACAAACACGCTATCAAAAACGGTCATACCGCGAGCACCACATGGACGCGCACCGAAAACTACTGCACGCTCTTTCGGCAAAGTTTCTTTGATGCGAACAGAGGTACGCTCAAGGTCTTCCGGATTTTTATCATATTTATAGGTCAGCAGAGTTTCGTTCTGAGGAAAAACTGCTTCTTTAGGAGAACGCACAGGGATACGGTCAAGAACCGGCTTGCGGTCTTCTCCATACGGACGATAGGTCACGGTTCCGTTGTCATCCACCGGAACAAACACTACGTGGTCTTTCGCCAGTGCTTCAAGCCACGAATTGATGTTTTCGTGTGTGATAAATTTGCAAGCCATGACTAGTGCCGCTCCTCGATAGTTGGTTCTTCCACTTTGAAACACATAAGCGGAGGAGTATCCTCAGGGTTGGTTCCTGCGTTGTATGCGAATACATCACGCACAACGCCAGCCATTTTGCGTCGTAACAACATGATTGGAATGTCCATTGGACAAGCGCGCTCACATTCACCGCATTCTACGCAACGCCCTGTAAGGTGCATTACGTGAATGAGCTGGAACATAAAGTTATTCTGCACATCAGTCTCTTCGCTCAGCCATTTAGGATCGCGAGAGTTAGCAAGGCAGTGATCTTTACATACGCACATTGGACATGCGTTACGGCATGCATAACAACGGATGCAGCGGCGCATCTGGTCCTGCCAGAACGCGAAACGTTCTTCCAAAGAAAGCTTTTCGAATTCTTCGAGAGCCTTATTGGTTTCAGATTCTGGTTTCTTAGCGGATTCTTCGCCTGCAAAGTGGGTGCACTGCAAGGTGTTCGGGTAAGAGCATGTTAAGCACTTATCAGCACACAATTCAGTAAATGGAACGGTCTCTTTCTTTTCACCAGCTTCAACAGTTACAGAAGTACCGTCGTTTTCAACAGACTTGATGTAACCAATATCGCCAAAACGAGTTTGAAGCTTAGTGAGGCTCATCACACCGTTACAACCGAAACCGAATATGGTGAGATCTTCTTTGTTAAGAAGCTCTTCCTGAAGAAGCTGGATAACGGAACGGGAATCACACCCTTTCAATACGAGACCAACCTTCTTGCCACCACGCAGTTCGCGCAGGTAGGAAGACGGGTTTGTCACGCAGTATTCGTTAACAACAAGCTTATCGATATCTTCTTCAGAGCGAATAAAGAGAGGGCTGGTATGCAATGCATCAAAACCCTGCTGCCAACCGATAACGACATCCAGCTCAGGCAATGCCTGACGGATTTGTTCTTTAAGTTCTGCAAGAGCCTGCATTACGCTTTCTCCTTATGACACGGACACGCTTCGCCAAGAGCAACAGCAGCCGCGATTTCTTTCAGACACTCTTCATCATAACCGGTGCCACCGGACAATTTTGGTGCCGGCCCGAGTTTGTGAATACGTTCTGTAAAGGAGGTAACAACATCCTGCCAACGCTGGCCTTCGGATGCAGAAACCCATGTGTAATGGAAGCGCTCCGGATCAATACCGGTAACGGACAGGAACTGCTTAAGCATTTCGAAGCGGCGGCGAGCGTAGAAGTTACCTTCTGCGTAGTGACAGTCACGTGGGTGACAGCCGGATACAAGTACGCCATCTGCACCACTAAGGAGTGCACGTGCAATAAACAGCGGATCAATACGACCAGAACAAGGAACGCGGATTACGCGTAAATCAGTAGGCTGTTCAAAACGTGCAACACCTGCGGTATCTGCACCACCGTAGGAGCACCAGTTACACAGAAAGCCAACGATACGAAGATCGCGATCTTCTGCTAAAAGTCCAGTTGAGCCTGACATAAGGCGTTAACCTCCGCGAGAATCTGGTTGTCTGTAAAGTGCTGGAGCTGGATAGCACCCTGAGGACAGGTAACGGTACAAATACCGCAGCCCTGACATACTGTTTCAATAACTTCAGCTTTTACATTGCCTGCACGGTCGGTCACTTCTTTAATAGCACCGAACGGACAAGTGGTAGCACACTTCAGGCAGCCAACGCAGCGAGATACATCTACTTTGGAAACCTGAGGGTCACTTTCAAGCTTATCTTTTGAGAACAGGCTCATTACTTTAGCTGCTGCCGCACTACCCTGACCAACGGAAGTTGGAATATCTCTTGGCCCCAAGCAGGAACCTGCGAGGTAAACACCAGCGGTGTTTGTTTCAACAGGCTTCAATTTAGGGTGAGCTTCCATAAAGAATCCGTAGGAGTCGTAGGAAATACGCATTTTTTCAGCAAGTGCAGGTGCATTTTTAGCACTTTCCGCACCAACAGCCAGAACTACAAGATCTGCTTCCACTTCTACCTGAGTACCGGCAAGAGTATCAGAACCACGAACAACGTAACGATCACCCTTAGGGTAGATCATAGATACGCGGCCGCGAAGGTACTGAACACCGTACTGTTCCTGTGCTCTACGGGTAAATTCGTCGTAGCCTTTACCAGGAGAACGAATATCCATGTAGAATACGTAAGAGTCAGAATCAGGGATATGGTCTTTAGTCAGAATTGCCTGCTTAGCAGTATACATACAGCAGAAACCGGAGCAGTATGGGCGACCAACCGCAGGGTCACGGGAGCCTACGCACTGTACGAACACAACCTTTTTCGGCTCTTTACCATCAGATGGACGTTTGATGTGACCACCGGTAGGGCCGGATGCGTTCATAAGACGCTCATACTGCAGGGAGGTGATCACGTCCGGGTACTGACCTGCGCCATACTGTTTGTACACAGAATGGTCGAACATGTCGTAACCGGTAGCGGCGATTACAGCGCCGACTTTTTCGGTAATAATTTCATCCTGCTGCTCAAAGTCGATGCACTTGGTAGGACAAATTTTGGCACATACACCACATTTGCCCTTCTTAAGCATCATACAGCCTTCAGGATCGATTGCGGCTTTCTTAGGAATCGCCTGCGGGAATGGAATATTAATTGCGGTACATTTGGAAATGCCTTCGTTGAACTTATCAATGTTCTTCTTACTTGGACATTTTTCCATACATGCGCCACAACCAGTACACTCGTCCCAGTTTACGTAGGTAGCTTTTTTGCGCACTTGCACTTCGAAGTTACCAACGTAACCATCGATTTTTTCCACTTCAGACATTGCATACAGCGTAATATTTTCATGCTGAGAAACGTCTACCATTTTCGGTCCCAAAATACATGAGGAACAGTCAACGGTCGGGAATGTTTTATCGATTTTTGCCATTTTGCCGCCGATGGATTGCTCACGCTCTACCATCACGACCTGATATCCGGCATCTGCACAGTCCAGTGCAGCCTGAATACCAGCAACGCCGCCGCCAATAACAAGAACACGCTTATTAACGTCAAACTTGTTCGCGTAAAGCGGGCTGTTGTTACGCAGCTTTGCAACAGCAATAGATACAAGCTCAAAAGCTTTAACCGTGTTACGTTCCTTGTTTTTACCAATCCAGGAAACGTGTTCACGAATGTTTGCCATTTCAAGCATGTAGCGGTTAAGACCTGCACGCTCAAGAGCACGACGGAATGTTGCCTCGTGCATACGAGGTGAACAAGAAGCAACCACTACGCCATCAAGACCATGTTCTTTAATGGCTTCAATAATTTCGTTCTGTCCCGGCTCGGAACAGGTATACATAGTGTCTGTAGTAAACACTACGTCCTGCAATGTCTTTGCTTGCTCCGCTACAGCCGGACAGTCAACAGTAGCCGCGATGTTACTGCCACAGTGACAGATAAATACGCCTATACGCATACTCTCTCCTTGCTATAAAACGCCAGCAAAACGCAGACGAGGTGTTGGGTCTACTACGAGCTTGGACAAGCCAACCTCTTCAGCAGAAAGACCAAGAGCCAAACCGAGTAACTGTGTGAAGTACATAACCGGAATATCGTAACGGGTACCGTTTGCACGGTTAACCTGACCCTGACGAAGATCAAGGTTCATCTGACAGAGAGGACAGGCTGTTACGATAATCTCAGTATTCAGTGAGTCTGCAACGTCAAGCAGACGTCCTGAGAGTTCAGTTACGAGATTTTTCTTTGGCATACCGGCTGCGGCACCGCAGCACTCAACTTTAAGCGGGAAAGGCAGCACTGTTGCACCACACGCTTCCATGATCTTGTCCATCGCCATTGGATTTTCATGATCATCAAACTGCATAAGTTCCGGTGGACGGTTCATAATGCAGCCGTAGTAACAAGCTACGTTAAGATCTTTGAGCGGTTTAACAACAGCTTTTTTAATAGCGTCAATGCCGACTTTTTCTACGATAAGCTGCAAAGTAGAAGCTACAGTAGCTGCTTTTTCACAGGATTCATCAAGAAGGGCTTCAACGTCTGGGCGAAATTTCTCGTCTTCAATTTTATGAGAAGCAACGCGCAGGTTGGCAAGGCAACTTGGACAAGGTGTCACCACCTCTTCCTGTCCCTGTTTAGCTGCAAGAACAAGGTTACGAGCAGAAAGAGCAGCAGAAAGAGTATGGTTTACTGTATGAGCCGGAGTGGAGCCACAACAGCTCCAATCGTCGATTTCGTTAAGCTCAATGCCGAGCTTTTTACAGACTGCACGGGTGGATTTGTCATATTCAATAGACGTACCACTACCGGAACAGCCCGGATAGTATCCTACAGAAATTGACATTAGCTGTTCTCCTTGGCGGTGTCGCGTTCTCTGAAACGTTTAAAAATTTCAGCAACGTGTTCTTTACCGCGAATTTCGTGCGGCTTAATCGAAAGCTTGTTTTTAGGAAGCATTGCCGGAGCAAGATCTACATCTGTCCAGAATCTACCTGTTTTGCATACGTATGAAGCTGTAACGCCAAGTTCATACACACGACCGTGCTTTTCGACCGACTCAAGGAAAGCATCGCCGAATGCTTTTACATTACGCTCAGTAGCGTAACCTGCTTCACGTGCCATGTGACGCAGAACATCCATAATTTTGGCGACATCAATGCTGTTAGGACAGCGAGTTGTACAGGACTGACAGGTTGCACACAGCCAAATAGAATGGCTTTTAAGGACGGTTTCACGCTGACCAAGCTGCACGAGACGCATTATACGACTTACAGAGAGGTCATACGCAAAGTTATAAGGACAGCCAGCGGTGCAGTTGCCACATTGGTAGCAAGTAAGCACATTCTGTCCACTTCTCTCCTGAACTTCACGGATGAATTCTTTATCCGGTGAGTTAAGAGGGATGGTTTCCATGGCTCCTCCGAGTGTTGACTGAAAAAGGCAGCAAATTGGCATAAGAAACATGCCTAAAACACCAGTTCAGCGGAGAGCGACACAAAAAACAGAAGAACTTTGAAGCAATACAGACCCCAACTGCGATGCAACAAAGGTAAGACAGGCGAAGACTACATTTATAGCAATTTCAAGATATTACTCATAAAAAAACGAGATTATCTTTGTCACCTTAACCCATAGGTAACAAAAACCCGTATTTTTTTGGTAGTCAGATTGTGTGCTGTCTCACATATCAACTATTCTCACTCTGGGCCGTACACATTGTGGGTACCAATCACAATAATAGCCTCGAAAGTGTATCACTCTATTTACAACCTTAACCTAACGCCGCTAACAAACATTGGCAACCAGAATAGTGTTTTTTTTTGAATTTATTTATTGCAAAAAAACTCAGAAAAAACAGCTTTTTGTGATTTTATCATCACAATAAATGCCACATTTTACTTGAAAACTCGGAATCATTGAAAAAACGTGCTGATTTGAGTATTCAATCACTTTTATGAAAAATATTTGATTGATCGCTCAAATATGCAAAAGTAACTATTTGATCTTTCAGGAAAGTAAAAGCGGGGAAAAAAAGTAAAATTACATTTCACTTTTTTTCCCCGCTACCGACCCGAAGGTCCGGAGTGTTTCCATTGGCCGAGGGCGTCCCCTCGGCGCTTTATGTGCAAACAGGCAGCGTGCCCGTCCTGCTCTACACTGTTGTATTATGCCCATAAGTTGTAGATCCTCCATGATATCGAAATACAAAAATATTTTTATAACAGATAGATAATCAATAACAACTGTACACAACTACTCTTTCACCACAGCACGAGTCTTTACCGGATCACATAATTTTATTATATTACTAACAAAATTTCTGTTTGAACAAGGAAACACTATGCCCGGATATAAAGCTCACCTTACAGGTGGCGCAGTATTAGGTGGCAGTGCCATCGCAGCTGCGGTTTATTTTTCATACCTTCCTCAAGACATCTGGCTTCTTGCATCATTATTTGCCATTGCAGTCATGGCTTCACTTTTTCCAGACACCGACACCGAGTCCAAAGGGCAGAACTTTTTCTACTCCCTCATGGCCATCACAGACGTATTACTCATTGTTAACCATTATTACCAATGGGCCGCGATATTAGGGCTTTTTGCAATGCTTCCGGCGTTAGGAAAACACAGAGGCTGGACACACACATGGTGGGCTATGCTTCTCGTTCCAGCGCCTTTGATTGCACTGCCATGGATTTTCTTTCGAGAGACATGGATAGTAACACTACCATTCTATCTTGCAGCTGTAGTCGGGTATTTTTCACACCTGCTGCTTGATAGAGAGTTTTAATTCACCTTTGAAAAACAAAAAATCCTGTCGAATAAAATTCGACAGGATTTTTTCATTACTTTTTCAACAAACTACATGCGACCATAAATCGTCAGATATAAGTCACCAACCCAGCCCCCAATCTTTCGCCCTAACCTACGCAGACGGATTGGGTGTCCTACTCTAAAATCTTGGGGCAATGTAATTTCCAGCTTACGGGTACCACCACTAAGTCCCTGTGAAAGAGTCAGCAGCACCTTAGCCCCGGGGCGAAGATTATGCATCGGCAAATGCATTTCCTGATTGTCATCAAGCTGTCTTTGCAACCACCCTTTCACACCGCCTGTCATATCTACAGAAATATCGCGTTCGCCCCACTGCATTGAGAGTTTACGCTTTTTAGGCATGGTAATCGTCTTACCGCCATCACGCTTAATCTCGCGATAAATATCTTCAAAAACACGCTTTGCGAACGGATCGTTCAGGATCTCATTTAAAACAGATTCTTTTGAATAACTGCGCTGTTCCTGGTTCCAAAAAGAATCATCGAACTCTGGACGCTGCTTGTTATACGTATCGCCGCTGCTTGCATGCCTGCTTTTCTGAGCATCAAAATTTGACTTTGCTTTGCGGTATGCTGCACGAGCGCGATCACGCACAGTACTGTCGCGAGATTCACGTTCGGAGCGGTAACCACTAGCTGCAGAGCGCGCTTTACCGGAATATGAAGAAGAACTTGAAGACTCAGTACTTTTTGAAGCAGATGTAATAATAACATATGCCTCATTCAGCTGCTGAAAATTACGTGACGCATTAGGATCATCCGGATGCAAATCCGGATGCAGTTCAAAAGCGCGCTTACGGTACGCTTGCTTGACAACATCTTCAGAAGCCCCGTTGGGTACATTCAGTAACTTATAGCATTCGCGTAACGTCACGACTCCTCCATAAAAGACAAACTGGGCAGCACAGGTAATTCACCTGCTGAAACATATGCAGATCATGACAACCAAACCGCAGCAAAGCTGCCAAACAGCCATGCCCATCGGACGACACTCACGCATTCACAGCTTCCGGTGCGCAACAGTCAAAATGACTTGTCTCTGCATCTAAAAAAACATGCAATAACATCATGTTATTGTACGAATTTTACCATACGCTAACATTATATATAAAAAAGGCCGGCTTCATAAGAGCACTTCCCCTATGAATATCCAGCCTTTTTAAAATCACAGTATATTGTAAAGCGGTGACCTACTCATCATCAAGAATAAGAGCGCGAGCCTCACAACTTTTATCACTGGCAAGCAGGTTATGTTCACGCAAATACGCTTTTCCCTGCTTTGCAAATTCACCATGGGTTACATCTCTTCGGATGCCCGGGCAAAAGTCTTTAGCCATTTCCCAAGACTCAGAATCAATTACGTTACCACGGAAGTAAGGCCATGCACGGCAAATATCAGGCTTGGCAATATGCACACCGCAGCCTTTACCCTGCACAAAGAAAATACAGTACTTATCTTCACCTACGCGAATGCGCAGCTTGCCGTCTTTGGTTTCACCATACTTTTCGGTGAATTCTTCAGCAGACATTTTCAAATGTTCTGTAATACGGGCAAGATCTGTAGGACTGACAATAATACCGCCCTCACCTTCACAACAGTGTCCGCACATCTGACAATCAAACGCTTCTTTCATCTATTTATTCTCCAAGCCGAGCCTGCTGTGTTCAACCATAATGCATTTATTTTCAACTACAGCAATCCCATTGGCAGCAAGTTTTTCTCCGGCTTCCTGACTTCTGATGCCGGACTGCATCCAGAACATTTTCGGCTTGTGCTTAAGCGCAAGAACCTCATCAGCATGGGCAGAACAATACTGTGATGCACGGAATACGTTCACGATATCAACATGTACTGGAATATCTGCAATGGACTTATATGTTGTCAGTCCCCACACGTTCTGCCGAATTGGATGCACTGGAATAACAGTGTATCCCTGATCTATAAGATAAGTACCGACCATGTTAACAGGCTGACCAGCTTTATCTTTTGCGCCGATGATCGCGATTACCTTTGCCTCGACAAGTGCCTCGCGCATTGATTCATCAAAAATCATAATTTCCTCTCAGAAAATGTTGCGAGGCGAACAAAACTCACCTCTGGCACGAAGTTAATAACGTATCGCTAGGGCATTATAATTAAATATGAGTGCCACAATACTTTCAAACATAACTACCGCAGCCTGTGGTTTCTGTATACTGTATTTGCTGGGAACACCAGTAGTTCATATCCCCATTGCCCACTGGTGCAGATTGGCTTATAACCGACTGGCACACCCAAGGAGCAATTATGTCTAAGATATTACCAGTTATTGAAAAAATCCCGGCAGAAGAGCTTGCGATTCGCCATACACGCTGCCGTGAACTCTTAGATCGTTTTATGCCGGACGTATCCGGCATGCTCGTATTTTCCCGCATCCAGCTATATCACCTCACAGGAACCCTTGCGAACGGAGTATTCTGGCTCCCTAAAGAGGGAACACCTGTACTTATGGCTCGCCACGGTGTTGAGCGATGTCGTCTTGAAAGTTCTATTAAAGAAATTCATGCGTTCCGCTCATTCAGCGATATTGAACAAATTCTAAGCGGTGTCGGCTCCCCGCTTCTTCCTGCCGAAGCTGCTGATATTGGGGTCGATTTTTCCGGTGTCACATGGCAGGTGGGAGACCTTCTCCGTAAAAAACTACCGCATATATCATTCATCCCATGCGACAAAATCTTAACTGCCGGACGTGCTGTTAAGACAGAATGGGAGTTAAAGAAACTCCGCCTGGCTGGGGCCCGTCACCATAAAGCGGTATACCACGACCTTCCGAAACGTCTTCACATCGGCATGACAGAGCGCGAAATTGCCCATGTATCATGGGAAATATTCTTTGCAAAAGGACACTGCGGCATGCTGCGTATGAATACCTTTGGCGAAGATGTTTTTCTCGGGCACATTGCCGCTGGAGAATCCGGCAACTACCCGAGCCACTTTAACGGCCCTCTCGGCTTAATAGGTGAACACCCTGCAACCCCATTTATGGGATATGCAGGCAAAGTGTGGCGCAACAACTCCCCATTAGCTGTTGATATTGGCTTTGCACTTGAGGGATACCACACCGACAAAACTCAGGTTTACTGGGCTGGGGCAAAGAAAAACGTTCCGGATGTCGTCCGTAACGCCCACGAAATCTGTATAGAAATCCAAAACACTATCGCCGAAGAGCTACGCCCTGGAAGCATTCCATCAGAGCTCTATCAAAAGTCTCTCAAAATGGCAGAACGTGCCGGCTTTGAAGACGGTTTTATGGCACTGGGTGCCAACAAAGTTAAATTCCTTGGTCACGGTATCGGCCTTGGTGTCGACGAACATCCTGTCATTGCAAAAAGTTTTGATGAACCACTTGAAAAAGGCAATGTCATTGCATTGGAGCCAAAGATCGGCATCCCGGGCATTGGCATGGTTGGCGTTGAAAATACCTTTGAAGTTACCGACGGAGCTAGCGTATGCCTGACAGGCGATGCGTATGACATGATTTGTATTGAATAATCGCAAGCGCCATAACCTCATATAAAAAAACAAGAAAAGGCGACTACAAAAACAGTCGCCTTTATTCTTTCTTCTCGCAAAGCCAAACCTAAGGCTATGCACTCCGCAGCACAACAGCCATTTCATCCGAACCGGTATATTCCTCACCCCGCACATCATTATATACAGAATCGATACGCAGTCCATGCGCTTCTACTTCTTCAGAAAGTGCTTCAAGTGTAAAAAACTGAAGCCAGTTGTAGATAACACGTGTTTCATCCGGTAAAACAATTGTGTACTTATCCAATTTCACTTTCTCTTCAATGTACTTAAATACATTAATAAAGCCAAAATAGTCATCCGGTGCCCAAAAATGGTTCATCAAATTACGCTCATACGTTTCAGACTCTTTCCGATGAGCAAATGCCTTATCCGTATAAACATCAAAAACAATTGAACCATCAGCAGCTAACATACGTTTCCATTTTTTAAGAAGCAGACCTCGTTGTTGCGGTGACAGCGCACAAAAGTCGCACATTATCATCGTAACAAGATCAAATTCAGCCTCGGTTTCAAATTCTAAGTAATTTTGCTCCACATAAGTAATACTGAGACCATGTTCCTCTGCATATTGCTTTGCGTAGTCAATTGAGTTTGCGGAAAAATCCACTCCTGTCACCTCAGCACCACATTGAGCAAAACGTGACGTATAAAGGCCAGGTCCACAACCAAAATCAATCACCTTTGTATCTTCATTCAAACCAAATTTTGTATTCAGCCATGCTACGGATTCATCGATAAAACGCTCACTACGCGAGGCTAAATCAACATCCTGATTAAGGTGAAAATTCAACATCTGTGTCGCAACATACGGGTCAGCCCACAGTTGACCTGCGGTATATTTTGACCATACATCTGGGCGATGAGTTATCGTACTCAGTGCATCGAATAAATTCATATAATTTACTCACAATCATTATTTCACAGTGACTAACAACGATAGCAATACGCTATCAAAAAAATATCAGTTGCTATCTTCTGTGGATATTCTGTAATGTTTTCATATCATTGCGCAGCTAGCATGTGAAAAATAATGAGTCAAATTGCGCTCACCATCTGCTTGATAGATATAACCAGCCTAGCTGCCTAATGAAACTTCATATTCTTTTTAACGTCATCGACCATACTGACTTCAAGGCACTTTTCACAGCGCGGATCATATCTTTATTTCTTTCGACAACTACCAATAACTTTTGCCAACCATAATAAAATCAACCATAAATATAGTATGAAACAGACAAAACTTCTTTTTATATTCTGTATAGCTACCCTTTGCCTCATCATATCACTGGGGCTCGGACTTGCTTCTACCATTCCGGCTAGCTTTTCTGCAGAGCCATTCTTCTCAGCAACCCAGAATGACGCTACCGTCATCAAGCTACGCATTACACCGGATTCTGAATACCACTTCTATTCCCGTGAAAAAGGCGAAACGGGAAAACCTACATCTATTTCTGTTTCCCCGTCTATCGCTGGAACAACAGTGCGCTATCCTGCGGGCATCAAAGCTCCAGACCCTATCTTAACAAATAAGACAACGTACCTGTATGAAGGTGCAGAAAATATCTTCATCACAATCCCCGCTCCTGCTGTAACCGATATAAACATTATTGCCTCGCTGCTACTCTGCTCTGATGTCCGATGCACTCCTGTCCATAAGGTTATTCCTGTCAGCTGGAAGAACACCACCCTTGCGGAGGCTGAATCACAGCAATGGTGGAACAATTACCTATCGATTAAAGCAATTGCTCCCGATACTGCTACTCATAGAAACGCCTCTTCAACCAACGAGACTGCCAAGCTGGCTCAAGAACTCGGAGTTCAACTCCCATCACAAGCTGATTCAACAGGCACGCCTCTTACATCCAAGTTTAAAAGCAAAACGTCATCCAGCAGCTTATCCAAACAATCGAAAGCTGTTATGGACTTCACGCCTAAACAGGACGTAAAAAAACATGAGTACACGTTTACACCACGCTACTTTTTGAAAGCATTAGAAGTTGGCACGCTAGGCAAGGCCATTCTTTTGGGTTTACTCGCTGGATTCATTCTAAACCTCATGCCATGCGTACTGCCTGTAATCAGCCTGAAACTAACTTCTTTGTTGGTTGCCACAAGGATCACAGACAAGGCCGAGCGTACGCGCATATTCCGTGAACATAACCTCTTTTTCGCACTTGGAATTCTCACCTGGTTCTCATTATTGACTATTGTTCTTAGCACATTTGAACTGGCCTGGGGACAGCTTTTCCAGAATCAGGGCCTGTTGATCGCATTGGTTATTGTGATCTTTGCTCTTGCACTTTCGATTTTTGATATTTTTCCATTACCAATGTTCAGCATTACAGGTCACGGACCTAAGAACGGAAATGACAGATGGAGTGCATTCTCAACAGGACTCCTAGCTACACTACTGGCTACACCATGCAGTGGACCCTTTCTTGGCGGGGTATTAGGCTGGGCGTTATTACAACCTATCAGCGTACTTATATTAATCTTCTTGTCTATCGGTGTAGGCATGGCGCTGCCCTATTTTGCAATGGCAATGTTTCCTACACTGGTCACCCGCTTTCCTCATCCCGGCGCATGGACGCACACACTCTCACAACTTGTCGGTTTTTTCCTTATGGGAACAGTTGTGTACCTGCTGCTCATACTCCCGACAGAAATTCTACCGGACATGCTTATTATCCTGTGGGTAACCACAATAGCCGCATGGGCATGGGGGCGATTCTCTGGACTGGCTTACTCTAGGCTCCGCAATATCCTTATTCGACTTCTCTGTATCCTACTCGTTGCTATTACTATTTTTACAGTTTTCAAGGAAACACCCAAAGCAGAGGAATGGAAAGAGTTCACTCCAGATACTTTCTTTTCGGAACTACACCACAAACGCTTAGTTGTAGATTTCACGGCGGATTGGTGCCCTAACTGCAAGGTGCTGGAGCAGACAGTGCTCACTCCCGAAAACAGGGCTCGTTGGAAAAAAGAATTCAATGTGACATTTGTTCAAGTAGACATGACCAACGAGAATGTTGAACAGCAAAAATTCCTTGAGTCTCTTGGTTCCAGCTCTATTCCTGTCGTTGCCATATTCCCGAAAGGAAAAAACGCAACATCACCAATAGTCTTACGCGATATATTCACAACCAGCCAAATGGAAGAGGCTTTGAAGAAAGCATTCAGTGAATAAAAATTAAGTTCATAGACGCAAAAAAGCCCCGCTGCATTGCAGCGGGGCTTTTTTGGCCAAAATATAAATACGTATCTAATGCGACAGTTCGACCAATTGTCGACTATAAACGATCAGAATTTATTCCCAGATAAGTGCAGCCCACTCACCTTCGATGATGCGACGTGCTTCAGGAAGTCCTAACTCTCTGTACACAGCTTCAACCTGATCAGCCTGAGTTGCGAGCAGGCCAGAAAGAACAAGGCAACCACCCGGCTTAACAAGCTTAAAGATTTCTACTGCCATTTCCATCAAAGGACGAGCCAGAATGTTAGCAAGAACCACATCGAAGTCACCACAGACTGCATCTGCAGAGCCCTGATAAACTTCGAAAGTTTCAGAAGAAACATTGTTGAGCTCTTTGTTTTCTTCTGTGTTTTCAATGGCGAGCATATCAATATCTACGCCCACACCAGAAAGTCCAAGCTTAACACAGCCAATGCCGAGAATACCGGAGCCTGTTCCAAGATCAAGGAAGGTCTGGCCTTCGTGAATGCGTCCTTCAGACGCAAGCTTTGAAACAGAAGCAAGGCACAAAGCTGTAGTTGGGTGATGACCTGTACCGAATGCAGTCTTCGGTTCAATCACGATAGGAGTGCGGCCTTCAAGCGGCTCTTTCTCACACATCCAAGGTGCAATAACCTTAAAGTGCTCACCGATTTTCACCGGAGTAAAGAAGTCACGCCATGCCTTCATCCAGTCCTGATTAGGCACATCAGTACGAGTCACATCTGCTTCCGGAACCGCACTGTAAAGCGCAGTCAAAAACTCTTCACAGAATGCCGGATTCTCAATGTGAACACGGTAAAGAACGTCGCCGGTCGGAAGATTCTCTTCTTCCCAGCCATAATTGAGCTGCTGAACCATGGCAATTGTTGCCATATCCTGCATATGCTCTGGAACACGTATTTCCAGTCTGACAAGGTCTGCCATAAATTAATTACCCTCTTGCCTGATATCGAGCCATTTTCTTTTCAAGTTTTCGACTCAAGGCAGTAAGGACGTAACAAATCACGAAGTACATGACAAGGATCGTAAGGTAGATCTCCATCGGAGCAGAAAGCGTACGGTTGTTTACCTGTACTGCGGCACGAGTGAGTTCGACAACCCCGATAACATATGCTAGCGATGTGTCTTTTGTCAATGAAACAAACTGGTTAACAAAAGAAGGAATCATATTGCGCAGTGCTTGAGGCAAGATGACATAACGCATGGCCTGAAGATGGCTAAGCCCACTCGCACGGGATGCTTCCATCTGCCCTTTTGGCAGCGCTATAACACCTGCACGTACGATTTCACCGATATATGCACCTGTAAATACAATAAATGCAACCAATGCAGACTCAGCTTCCGGCAAAGTTTTTCCAAGCAAAATCGGCGCAAGGAAGTAAAACCAGAAAATAAGCATGAGCAACGGCACGCCGCGAATAATTTCAATGTAAATTACAGACGGAATTTTTATGTACCAGCGTTTTGAAAGACGCATCAAACCGGCAGCAAGACCGATCCAAAATGCACCAAAAATACCACCGATAGAAAGCAGAACGCTCAGTGCAAGACCGCCCAAAGGGCCTTCAGGATACGCACCCCAGAGAAGGTACGGAAAGTTATCTATTACAATATCCCATTGCATACGTCGTTCTCCTAGTAGCTAACAGCACGCAGGAAGCGCTTGTTGTAGAAGTTAATGGAGAAAGAAACTAACAGTGAGATACACAGGTAGATAAGCGTACTGATAGTAAATGCTTCAAACCCGCGGAACGTATACGATTCAATCTGTCGAGCCATATAGGTCAACTCTGCAACACCGATAGTCATACAAAGGGAAGAGTTTTTAACAAGGTTAAGTGCCTGTGAGATCATAGGAGGCACAATAATTCTGAATGCCTGAGGCAAAATTACATACCGCATAGCCTGCACAAAAGTGAGACCACAAGCGCGGGATGCTTCAAGCTGGTTTTTAGGAATAGAGTTTACACCAGCACGAATTTCTTCAGCAATAAATGCTGCGGTGTAAACAGATAAAGCGATAACACCAGCACAGAACTCAAAGTCCTGCTCATAGAGCCACTCAAGAAGAAATCGCGGAAGAAAACTATCTGCACCGAAATACCAGAAAAATATTTGTACAAGAAGCGGGGTATTACGGAAAAATTCAGTAAACGAAGCACTAAACCAGATAAGCGGCTTAACCTTCGTCATGCGCATTACAGCGATAACAGTACCGAGCAGTAAAGCAATGGCAAGCGAGACCGCAGAGATCTGCAGAGTAACGCCAACACCACTAATGATCCAATCCAGATACTCACCGGAGAGGACTTTATTCCAATCGAACGTATAATTCAAAACAGCCTCGAAACAGTAAAATAAAGAGCGCAATGCAGCCATTGCGCTCTTTATCAGTTAGTTAGAGCTTATGGCCACAATTCCATCTGCCAGGTAAGAGGCAGATAGTAGTTAGTGTCTTTGCCGAACCATTTGTTGTAAATTTTCTGGTATTCGCCAGAACGCCAAAGGTCGTTCAGAACTTTGTTGATGAGATCACGGAAATCGGAATCGTTTTCTGCAATACCAAGACCGTAAGGCTCAGCAGCAATGTAATCACCAACGATTGCCCATTTGGATGGGTCTGGAGCAGAGTTTTTAAGGCCAAGAAGGATGGTGGAGTCGGTAGTAACAGCAACTGCTTTACCCTGCTTGAGAGCAAGGAATGCCTGTGGGTACTCGTCAAAAGAAAGTACGCGAGTTTTAGGCTGAGCAGTTTTAATGTTTTTCTCAGAAGTAGAACCTTTTACGGTTGCTACTTTTTTGCCTGCAAGATCAGCTGCAGACTTGATACCGGAATCTTTAGCCACGAGCAGTTTCTGACCGTCCATGAAGTATGTGATGGAGAAGTCAATAACTTCATCGCGAGCATGTTTGTGAGTCATAGTAGCTGCGGCAATATCAACTTGTCCGTTAACAACCATCGGGATACGGGTGGAGGAAGTAACTGTCTTAAGCTGCAGTTCAACACCAAGTTCTTTTGCAATTGCGCGACAGATATCCACATCAAAACCAACAAGCTGGCTGGAATCCTGATCAACAAAACCAAAAGGAACTACAGAATCTTTAACGCCACAAACTAATGCACCGCGTGCTTTAATGTCGTCAATTTTGCCCGCAAAAGCAGTGGTGCAGGCCAGTACGAGACATAAAGTCAATGCCATCAGCACAAAACGTTTCATATACTTACTCCTATTAAGCTGGTCGAGTTTGCGAAAGATAACAAACCCATATTATTCTAGAGGATTTCCTTCAGGAAAGCCTTTGTTCGCTCATGTTGCGGATTGGTGAAGAAATGCTCCGGTGTACCCTCTTCCACAATCTCACCGCCATCCATAAAGATCACACGGTCAGCAACTTCACGGGCAAAGCCCATTTCGTGCGTTACGCACAGCATTGTCATGCCTTCGCGTGCAAGATCCTTCATAGCGTTGAGAACTTCGTTAATCATTTCAGGGTCGAGAGCAGAGGTAGGTTCGTCAAACAACATAACCTTTGGCCTCATTGCAAGAGCACGGGCAATTGCCACACGCTGCTGCTGACCACCGGATAACTCGATAGGGTACTTACTTGCCTGATCATGAATGCCAACACGTTCAAGCAATTTCATTGCAAGCTCTTCAGCCTGTCCTTTAGGCATATTGCGCACCTTAATCGGTGCAAGCGTTACGTTATCGAGAACGGTGAGGTGCGGGTACAGGTTAAACTGCTGAAACACCATGCCCACTTCTGTGCGCAAGTCGTTTACATTAACGTCATCTGCATGAATGGAATGACCTTCAAGCAGAATTTCGCCTTTCTGGATTTCTTCAAGGCGGTTGATACAACGAATAAAAGTTGACTTACCAGAGCCTGAAGGGCCACAGATAACAAGCACTTCACCCTGTTCAACCTTTTCACTCACGTTTTTAAGAACGTGGAAGTCGCCATACCATTTGTTGATATCTTTGATTTCAATCATCGCCATGATGAATACATCCTATATCGGACACCGCACGGGGCATCCTGTTTCCATTTTTGTTATTTAGAAAAAGAAGAAGATGACGTTCAAAAAGGAAAGAATTTTTTACAGTGCGGACAAAAAATGAGGCATTTTGAAAAAATTTCAAAAAGAAAAACCCCATACACCCCCTCGAACGCAACTCCGCTAACCTCCCAATCTTATTACATGAGTATTTTATTTTTTGTCAACTCAACTGAGATTCTCATAAAAAAACATAAAATTTGATTTAATTGCTTACACAATCATTATAACTTTTAATTATATATTATAGATACTTATAACACAAAAAAGCTTAATAGCGCCCATCAACCTTATTCACTTTTTTACCCGCTCATCCGCCCCCTCAGCTCACCCACTTTTAACGTCAAAATCGCACTGTTTGCTAGTTTTACATTTTTGTAACAAATATTTTGACATTCAAAACAGACGTGCTATCTCAGCGGTTTATCAGCAACAAAATTGTCGACAATCACGATGACAACCTGACTTATTATTACAATTTATGCCGTTACAAAATTTTCTTTAGAAAAAATTGTAAAATTCAAAAAAAATTCCCCGTCTCTTCTGAGACAGGGAATTTGCAGTAATGGCAATAAAAGTAACGATGCTATTTTTGAGAGAGCAACTCCTCTAACGCATTGGCAAAAGCATCAATATCTTCTTTCGTAATCACTAACGGTGGCACCAAACGCAGCACTCGCTCCTGAGTAAGGTTCAAAATAAAGCCCTTTTCAATAAGCGCTTCCCACACAGCCTTTCCTTCATTCGCAAGAACAACACCAATCATAAGACCATGGCCACGTACTTCTTCAATAGTACCTGGACAACGCTTACCAATCTCACGGAAAGCATTCATGGCGTATTCACCAAGATCATGTGCACGTTCTGCAAGCTTTTCATCAACCATGATATCGATAACTTTGGCTGCAACAGCAGAAAGAGCTGCCCCTGCACCGAAGGTGGTCGCATGGCTTCCCGGTTCAAAGCCCTGTGCAACTTCATCAGTACACAGCATTGCCCCCATTGGAAGACCGTTGGCAAGAGCCTTAGCACAACTCATGACATCCGGCTGGAGGTCAAATAACTGGTGTGCCCAAAACTTACCGGTACGACAAAGACCTGTCTGAATCTCATCCACCATAAAGAGAATACCCTTTTCACGGCAAATGCGTTCAACACCTTTTGCAAACTCAGCAGTCATTGGACGGATTCCGCCCTCACCCTGAATAACCTCTACAAGCACACCGGCTGTGGAATCGGTAATTGCCTCTTCCAACACGTCAAGATTACCCCACTCAACCTGCTTAAAGCCTTGTGGAATTGGGGCAAACCCATCTGCAAACTTGGCCTGTCCTGTTGCGGCAACGGTTGCCAGAGTCCTGCCGTGGAATGCACCTGTAAAGGTAATAATTTCACCTGCATCACGCCCTTTAACCCGCTGAGTGTATCGTCGGCAAATTTTAATGGCTGCTTCATTTGCTTCCGCACCAGAGTTACAGAAAAACGCTTTGTCAAAACGACAAGTTGCGAGAATTTTTTCTGCAAGATCAAGCTGCTCTTCCTGATAAAACAGGTTGCTAACATGCACGAGCTTTCGAGCCTGTTCCGCCACTACGTCTGCAAGCTCCGGTCGGCAATGACCAACATTAGTCACAGCAATACCAGCTAACAGGTCAATGTACTCTTTGCCATCAAAGTCATATAAACGAGCGCCCTCGCCTCGCTTGATCGCGAGTGGGTAACGCCCGTAGGTGCGGCATAAAAGCTTTTCTTCACGATGTTTCAATGCATCAAAACTAGTACTCATTCTATTATCCGCTTTTTTACCGCTCACTGCGGGTTATAAGTTTACGTTACATAGTCCCGGTATGTCCGAAACCACCTTCGCCACGCTCAGTTTCTTCAAGTGAATCTACTACGGAAATCTGAGCACGGAAAAACGGCTGAAAGACCAGTTGTGCCACACGTTCACCACGTGTGATGACACGGTCTTCGCCGGAAGTATTCAATAATGAAATAAATATTTCACCGCGATAATCAGGATCAACAACCCCGACGCCCTGACTGACGGTTAATCCCTTTTTGGTACCAAGCCCGCTACGGGAATAGATAAATCCCGCCACAGTATTACACTGAGGGTCAATGGCGATACCGGCAGGAATCGCATAACGGCCTCCGGCAGGGATCATAATATTGTCTTGCTCAAAACAGGCTCGCAAATCCAACCCAGCAGAGCACGGCGTTGCATATGCAAGGCCGCAGGCACCATCAGCCCCTGCACCAGCACCAGCACCATATAATTCAGCTGCTGACCCACGCAGAAAGCGCACATTCAGTTGTAATGTCATTATATTCTGTAACGATTCCTGATCGCCCACGGATAACTCCAGAATTTTTTTCAGATAATTGGTCAAACAAACATAATCAATATTCCAGACACGCCAGAGAGTAAAGAAACGAAACTACGTTTTTAGTTCTACCGAAGATCTCCCTTTCTGACAGATTGCTACAAATCACATTCAGAAAGTCTTCAACAAGTCATGTCCAATCACCAAAGAGAGCATGCCGCAACGCGCACATTTACTATCAAACTGAAAAAACACATTTCCATTGTTCACGCGGTATGCACAGTCGATATTTACAATAACCCTTTAAACTTCAAAAAGTTATATTAAAAAATGCATTTTCTACGCGTTGATTAATCATCAAAAACACTGCGAAAAAAAGTGACTCTGTGGCATAACAAGACTTGAATGCTCTACTAGCACGCAGGAGAAACAGCATGCAGCCGTTAAAAATATTCAATGTTATTCCAAAGCTGCCAGAAGGTCTGGAAGACTTGTGGAAACTTGCTTACAACTTCCGCTTTACTTGGTGTGGACACACTGAAAACGTATTTAAACAAATTGATCAACAACTATGGTCTACTACAAGCCATAACCCGCTACTCTTTTTACAGCTTGTTGATCCAAAACGTTTGGAAAACGTAGCCAAGGACCCATTCTTCCAATCGCAACTCAAGCTCACAACAGAGACCCTTAAAGAATATTTTGAAGAACGTCCTTCTCCAGTCATCGAAGATGCCTCGCCGGATAATCCTGCAGTGGCATATTTCAGTTTTGAATTCGGTATCGCAAGCTGTATGCCGATCTATTCTGGTGGGTTGGGTATACTGGCCGGTGACCATCTTAAGTCGGCATCAGATTTAAACATTCCACTTGTAGGAATCGGGCTGCTCTATAAGCACGGCTACTACCATCAATATCTCACACCGGATGGCTGGCAGCAGGAATCCTACCCAGATCTTGATTTCAACCAAATTCCAGTTCTTCCATTAGAGGATGAACATGGAAACCATATGCGTATCACTATACCTCTGGGAAAAAGTGAACTTCATGCACAAATTTGGAAAGCTCAGGTAGGCCGCATTACTTTATTACTTATGGATACAGAAATTACCGATAACCCTCCAGAATTTAGGGCTATAACTGCAAGCCTGTATGGAGGAGATATTGAGATGCGCCTATGGCAGGAAATTCTTCTTGGAATCGGTGGTATGAAGGTGCTTGAAGTCTGCGGTTATAATCCTCAGGTCATTCATATGAATGAGGGACACTCAGCCTTTGCAGGCGTTGAACGCATCCGTTCCTTCATGCGGAAAGGTCTTACGTTTGAGTCCGCTTCTGAGATTGTTGCCTCAAGCTCTGTATTCACGACGCACACTCCTGTCCCAGCAGGTAACGATAGATTCAGCCCTGAGCTGATAGAAAAATATTTTTCTGATTACGCACGAGACCTTGGCTTAGCATTTAAGGTATTCCTCTCATTCGGGCGTGAAAATCCGTTCGATGATAAAGAGGAATTCTGTATGACAGTGCTTGCGCTCAAGCTTTCCCGTTTCAACAACGGCGTTTCTAAGCTGCATAAACATGTATCCAGAAACATGTGGAAAGAACTCTGGCCGGCATATCCAATGGATGACATTCCTATTTCATCACTCACAAACGGTATTCACGCTCCATCATGGACTGCCGATGACATGCAAGAAGTCTACGACAGATACCTTGGTACCAATTGGCGGGAAGATCCAGACTGTGAAACACTATGGAGCCGAGCCGCCAACATCTCCGATGCAGAGCTTTGGCGTACGCATGAACGCCTTCGTGCCCGTCTTGTAGATTTTGCACGAACCCGTCTCCGCAGGCAGCTTGAAGCGCACGGCGCACGAAAACAGGAAATCCAGAATGCGGAAGAAATCTTAAACCCGCAGGCTCTGACAATTGGCTTTGCCAGACGATTTGCAACGTACAAACGCGCAAATCTTATCATGCGCGAAAAAGACAGGTTGCTTCGTTTGTTCAAAGATGAAGAACGCCCTATCCAATTCATCTTTGCTGGTAAAGCACACCCAGCGGACAATGAAGGCAAGAAATACATTAAAGAAGTTGTATCGACCTGCCGCAGTCTGGACTACCGCTTCCATATGGTCTTCCTTGAAGACTATGACATGGAAATTGCGAAACACATGCTGGCAGGTTGCGACGTCTGGCTGAACACACCTAGGCGTCCTTTCGAAGCATGTGGAACCAGCGGAATGAAAGCAATCTTTAACGGTGCACTGACATTCAGTACTCTCGACGGCTGGTGGGACGAAGCTTATCTTCCTGACAACAGTATTGGCTGGGCAATCGGTAAAGGTGAAGAATATTCTGATCCAGATTATCAGGATTATGTTGAACTGCGAACACTTTTCAACGTACTCGAAGTTGATATAATTCCTGAATTCTATGATCGCGGACGAGGCGGCCTTCCTCGCCAGTGGATTCGCCGTATGAAAAAAGCACTTACAACGCTTGGACCGGAATTCAACTCACACCGGATGGTTATGGACTATGTCCACAAGGCATACAAACCTGCATATGACAACTTCCACAACCTGTCCCGTTACGACTTCCAACCGGCACGTGAACTTGCTGAGTGGCGTAACGATATCATGACAAAATGGAGCGGCATTAACATACGCAATGCTCACATTGAAGTTATGGATGAAACTTATGTGGGAGAATCAATACGCATCAGTGTTGATGTAAAACTCAATGAAATTCCATGCGACTGTATCTCTGCCGAAGCTTATTTCGGACAGGTACAGCAGGATGGAGAATTCGTTTCCCGTAATATCAAAAAACTGAAAACAGTCGGAGATCCAGACCCAGAAGGCTGGCAACATTTTGAAGGCGTTGTGAAACCATCAAAAGCAGGCCGATTCGGGTATACCATCCGTCTTATTCCGACGAACCCGCTCCTCATAGACCCACGCTCACTCGGACTGATCCGTTGGGCAGTGCCACAGGAATCATCGTAAGGTTACGGGTGACTCAACGCAGCCGACACAGGCTACCATAACATTATATATAGGGGCGAAGATACGTGCATAGTATCTTCGCCCTTTCTAAAACAGTTGCTAAAGTGAAGCCAATGGTCTATTTGACGCACATTCCCATAGGAGGCTTCTGTGTCAGAACTATCCAAGATTGCTATTATCGGCGGTGGCCTTGCTGGCTGTGAATGTGCCCGCAAACTCTCCCATGCCGGAGTCGCCGTTACTATATTTGAAATGAAACCGGAGAAATACTCTCCGGCACACAGTTATGAAGGACTTGCTGAACTTGTTTGCTCCAACTCCTTCCGTTCCGATCAGCCAGATGCTGCTGTAGGCATTCTGAAACAGGAAATGCGCGAAATGGACAGCCTTGTGCTTGAAGCAGCAGAGGCCACTCGTGTTCCTGCAGGTAAAGCACTCGCTGTTAACCGTGAACTGTTCAGTAACTACATCACGAAAGCAATTACTGAGGATGAAAACATCACCCTCGTACACAAAGAAATTACATCTCTGGACGCAGAAGAGCTTGCAGAGTTTGATGCCGTTGTACTCGCTGCTGGTCCGCTTGCAAGTGACGCGCTAAGCGAATCCCTTGCACAGGCCATTGATGCAACACATCTGTATTTCTACGATGCCATTGCACCAATTGTTACTGCTGATTCCATCAACATGGATATCGCCTTCTGGGGTTCCCGCTACAATCCGGAAGACACCGACTACCTTAACTGCGCACTGAACGAAGAAGAATACCATGCTCTTCGTGAAGCACTTATTGCCGGTGAAAAAGCGCCAACAAAAGATTTCGAAAAAGAAATTCACTTTGAAGGCTGTATGCCGATTGAAGCACTTGCAGAACGCGGTGAAATGACCCTTGCATTCGGATCATTCAAGCCAGTTGGTTTCACAGATCCACGCACTGGAGAACGCCCTTTTGCACTGGTTCAGCTGCGTACTGAGAACTTGAACAAGACCATGTTCAACCTCGTAGGTTGCCAGACCAAGCTTAAATACAAAGAGCAGGATCGCATCTTCCGCATGATTCCAGGACTGGAAAATGCAGAATTTGTCCGCTACGGCAGTGTCCACCGCAACACTTACGTGAATGCACCTGAGACTCTGACCACCGAGCTTGCACTCAAGAACCGTCCAAACATCTACCTTGCAGGTCAGATCACTGGTGTTGAGGGCTATGTTGAATCTGCAGCATGCGGTCTGTGGGTCGGAACATTGCTTGCTGCAAAAGCTAAAAAACTTCAACTTTCAGAACCTCCTGCAGAAACTTGCCTCGGCGGTCTGCTTGCCCACCTGCGCACTGAGCAGAAAAACTTCCAGCCGGCAAACGTTCAGTTTGGTCTCACTCCAGCACTGAATCGCAAGGCACGTAAAAAAGAACGCAAGGCGCTCTATGCACAACGCGCTCGCGAAACCTTTACAGCCTGGCTCGAAGAGCAAAAAGAAACGCTCGACGACTGCTGCCTGTAGTAATAAAAATAAAAAAAGCGTGTCTCTTTTCTCAAGAGCACGCTTTTTTTATTCTTTATTTTTATCTCCAACAGACATGGAGATAACGCCTGTTAAGGGGCATCATTTCGTCCTGTATAGTCAAACTGTGGCAGAGACTATCTACTCTGCACTACGAACTACATACGTCTGGGCAGTACGCGCTGGAACGGTAACAATAAATCCGTCCTTTCCACCACTCACTGTCTCACCAGTCAGCAGTTCTTCAAGGCTTGCTTCACCACTGGTTAATGTCTTCAACAAAGAAAACTCTTCTGTTGCCGTGTGTTCACCAAAGTTAATAACATTAACTGCGATAGTTGCCTTCATACTATTATCCTTTGGTAGCTGGAATACCTGAACCAGCACACCTTTGTTTTTTGCTTTTGGAAGTTGAACAACACGGGCATCCTGTATTCCAAGAGCGTTTCGTAGTTTGATAATGCGACGCATATTTCCCGCAAAGGACTCTACCATACGCACTTCAGTACCTAAATCATCAAATGCGGTTGGAGCCTTTGGCAATCCTATTTCTGTAAGAATATTGCTACCGCCACGGGAAGTGAAATCGTACCCGCCTGCAATGTTCTGGCGCAGGGCATCTTCTTCATCAGTATAATCAAGTAGCCCCGCTGGAAGCGGTAGAACTCCAAGTAATTCATCGGCGGAAAGCATAAAGATCCCCGGCTGCATTGCCTGTGTGTGTCCAAGTAACGTAAGCCCGCTACTTATTAAATGACGCTGTTCTTCGGTCAGATTACGGAAATTGCGAATGCCTTGAACTGTTGCCACAAACGCTGCCGGAGTCAGATACAGTTTTTTGCCTGCAAAAAAGACATCTCCACCATTAACGGCAATCTTTTCGCGTACAGTGTCCAAGTATTGTTTGCTAATAGCTGAATTACGTTTCTGCTCTGGGTTGAACATAAACGGGAATGAAAAATCAATGTATGATTCCGGCTGAATACGGTTAATAAACCGTTTCGGATCAATTCCCATCTGGAGAATTGTATAAAGACTTTGTCTAAGTAATGACGCATCACCAGTAGCATACGCATACTGTGCAGATGTTGAGAGTGCATGGTTTAGCGCAAAATCAACACCGCCCTCAGTCGCTGCTTTTATATCCGGAAGCGGAAGATTGTCCTCAAGGAATGTCCAACCACCATAACGACGAGCTTCCTGAGCAATATCTCTGGCAGCTTGAACAGCAGTATCTCCTACGCCGAAGCCGGACATATCAGCATTCGGGTAAGACGGCTCCAAGCCGTATAAAGGTGACACTCGAACACTTGTCATTGCCACATGCAGCAATCCAATCTCCTGAATCAGCGAACCGGAAATAAGTCGTTGCGCTGCTTTGGAAGGATCACTCCAGTTCAAAACTGGACGTGCTTCTGAACCATAGCCAAGATAGACAAAGCGACGACTATTCCCGTCCAATCCTTTTACAACGTCTGTTGCGTACCAATTAAGCGGTGTCAAAGAAATATCCAAAGACTCACGGACAAGAGGTGGCGGTAAAACACGCGCCCGACGTAACGCCTTAAGGGAATTCTCATCAACAGAAACAGCACGTGCTCGTGTGGTTATCTCAGGCAAATGCTTCCACAGTTCACGCGGCACTTCTACCATACAATATAATCCCTTGTATGATTCAACACCACGAACAGTTAAAAAGTAGTCAGCACCACGCCCTGTCGCAAATGGAATTACAGTATCGCCTACAATAATTCCCTGCTTATTCGCTTTACGCAGGAACGTATTAAACCCTTTTTCATTACCAAAGCCCTTAGAGAAATTGTAGCTGACCGTGTCATCACCAAGTTGGCGCTGCTCTGTCGGACTACCCCAGATGACTCCATTTTCACGCATAGATGTAATATGAATGCCACGAATTCCAAGTTCCTGCATTGTCCGTAAATAGCTATCGCTCTGTAATGCAAGAAGAACAGAACTGGCAGAAATTGTTCTAGCAGCATCAAACGTTACCCATACGGGTGCAATCTTCAACATCATATCAACACGCGGTTTTTCATATGGTCCCAACCAAAACAGGTTGGTACCGGAAACCACAGTCGATAATTTTTCGGAAGCATTCAGCATAGCCTGTTTTTCAAGCCACTGAACATATCCCGGATTTGCTCTGCCCATTATTTCCGTCTCCATAGATAAACCTGAAGACGCATTAGAACTACCAACTTTAGGAGCGCTGCAACCGGACAGAATCATTAGGAGCCCAACTAGTAACAAAATATATTTTTTCTTTTTCACAGAAATCTCCGCAGAATGGTCACATCTGTAACCAAATGCTTTTACTTCAACTAATGTAACCTTGTCACGACAACCTAAGATAATCACCTGTAAAACTTGGAATAATAAACTCGCGTGTAAAAAAATAACAACAAGTAACTCTTAAGCGTTCAAAGCTTCGGACGGTGAAAAAACACATCATTATATATAGGGCGCAACGCAATAGGCGATACACTCTATAAAACGTCGCATACACTGCTTGGAAAATTGCAAACACGCAAGTGCTTTAGAAACTGTTTCCAACAAGAATGCTCTCTAAAATTTCAAATACCCTAATATCATTATAGATTTTCTCCACATATCAAAGTAATAAGACCAGAGAAAAAGAGCGATACTTTATTTTTCACTTTACAGAACACAATTTTTGGTCAATCAACCAATCTGCTTCGTGACAATACTATTCTTCCGCTATCCACCGTGCTCAATCAGCACTCTGAATATTCATCAGTATCACTTACTCTCTGGCTCCACAGCTCTCGTGTACTCGGCCTGTAACCGACTACACTGCTTTTCTATGCGCCAGCAAAACGAAGCTGTATACTTAAAGCAAACAAGGATTACCCGTGTCTTTTTATTCTGTAGATCAAACCAAGTGTAAAAAATGCCTTATCTGTGCAGAAGTCTGCCCGAACAAACTTATCCTTAAAGATAAAGAAACAGGCATTCCTAAAATACGTATCGGCGGTGAAGCATCATGTCTTCAGTGCGGGCACTGTGTTGCCGTCTGTCCCGTGGACTGTGTGAAACTAGAACCAATGCCAAGTGAAAACTTCACTCCTATTAATAAGCCGCTGGCAATCTCTACAGAACAAGCTGATCAGTTCCTCCGCACCCGCCGTTCAATTCGGGCCTTTAAATCAAAACCGGTAGACCATGAAACGTTGCAGGAGATTGTAGCTCTTACAAACTATGCTCCTTCAGCAAGCCATAAACAACCTGTGCAGTGGATTATGGTGGAATCACCAGAACTGGTACGTGAGCTGGCTGAAATGACCATCGAATGGATGACAGACCTGCGCAAGAACAACCGTGAGCTGGCAAAAAAATACAGCGTTGCAGGCCTGATTGCCGGATGGAAAAAAGGACAGGACTTAATTCTGCGCGGGGCTCCGCATCTTGCCATTTCATACACGGAAAAAGGCAATACATGGAACAACACAGACAGCGCCATTGCTCTTTCCTATTTAGAGCTTGCCGCACACTCCAGAGGCGTAGGTGCCTGTTTTGCCGGATTCTTTACCTATTGTGCCAATGCTTATATGCCGCTAAGAGAACGACTTGGGCTGCAAGAAAACCATATTTGCTGTGGTGGACACATGCTCGGTTACGCTAAGTTCTCCTATCCACGGATTCCAATGCGCAAAAAACTTTCCGTGAACTGGCTGTAGCCGATGCTGCTGTCATAGTGGCCCCGTTGAATTTGAATGCGCTGACATACACACAGAACTGGAGAAATCACCATGGCAGTTATTAACGGCACAGACCACTTCATTCAGGAAAAAGTTGAAGTTGTGGATGCAAGCGCAACCATGACATTCGGCAAAAAAACTGAGCTTGATAGATTTTCCACCAA
The DNA here is from genome assembly GCF_900129975.1 of Halodesulfovibrio marinisediminis DSM 17456. Lineage (NCBI taxonomy): Bacteria > Pseudomonadati > Thermodesulfobacteriota > Desulfovibrionia > Desulfovibrionales > Desulfovibrionaceae > Halodesulfovibrio > Halodesulfovibrio marinisediminis. The sequence continues at coordinate 131,455 of NZ_FSRG01000003.1, read as the reverse complement.
AAACGGGATCATTTTCCTGATTGGCTTTACCGGAAGCAAGCGCCATCAACTGGCGGACATTCTTGCAGCTAAGTTGGAAATGTCTATTCAAGCCCCTGAAGCCATTTCATCTGTGGCGGAATTACAAAAGATTTGTGAGCACAGCGGCAGCATTGTTGTTGTTCCACAGGCTGCAATCCGCATAGACGAAGTTCGAAACGCTCTTCGTGAACACGGAAAAGTCTTCTACCTTATGACAGAACTCCTGCACCTTGCCCACAACCTCGGGCTGGATGCAGAACAAGGACGAGAACAGATCGGCTCTGACTTTATTGAGCTTGAACCGCAGATGCTTGCATCACTTCATTTCATTCTTCACGGATGGAAAGAACCTGAAGATCTAGTCGAAAACGTTTTAGAGCCACTCGGCCTACTCTAAACTATCATACTGCACTTCATAAAAATAAAAGCGGGTGAATCTATCAGATTCACCCGCTTTCTCTATATATTTACATGGCGGCCCGCCATATTTCCATACCCCAGCGACCAATACCCACAGCAAAGAGCAGCATGCCCTCATTACGAGTAATTTTGCCATGTGTGCGGATAAGCACCCATAATAAAATCACCACACCAACTGCCATACTCATGTTCAACAACTCACCCTGCTTTACCGCTATCGGATGAATAATAGAAGTGAGTCCAAGGACACCTGCAAAATTGAAGAAGTCACTACCCACAAGGTTACCCAAGATCATTTCATTCTTTCCTTTTACAGAAGCGGAAAGACAGGTCACCAGTTCCGGAAGAGAAGTACCAGCTGCAACAATAGTGACACCGATAAGCCACTCGCTCAATCCAAAAATGCGGGCAACACCGGAAGCACCGTCAACCACAAACTGACTGCCGAAACTTACAGCAATAAGTCCCACTGGCAGCAGAAGGTAATCCTTAAACGAAGCTGCTTCACTTTCACTTGTAGCATCACAAAATGCAGTAGCATCTGTGGAGGTCGGCTTTTTACACTGGCGGTACATCCACAAAAGGTACCCGGCAAAAGCAGCGGTTAACAGAATCCCGCTCCATCGTCCCAGCTGACCAGTAGACGCAACCACACGAATAAAAAGCTCTACACCCAATAAGATTGGAATATCTCTAGTGATTAAAGATTTACTGCCGGACACACTGTTAATCATCGCAACAGCACCCAAGATGATGCCCAAGTTGAAGATGTTTGAACCAACAATGTTTGCAAATGAAATGGATGGAATTCCTTTAAGCGTTGCCGTTAATGTTACCAGAAATTCCGGAAGGCTGGTTCCCATAGCCACAATGGTTAATCCAATGATTAGCTCAGAAATGCCGAAACGACGGGCGATAGCGGATGCTGAGTCCACAACCCAGTCTGCTCCTTTCCACAAAAGGAGGCCACCAGCCAAAAGGGATGCAATATATAAAAGCATGTAGTTACCTAATAATAAGGTTATTGTGCCTGTTAAAGTGGTTCTAGACGCACTCGTAAACAAAGGGCTCATGTAAGATTAGTTGCATCGCTTGTCTAGAGTTTGCTTCAATTCATTTGTGGTGAATATTGAAGAACAACTCATGCAAGTGTATGATTACATCTGCACGTTAACTCTACTTAAAAGGATTTGCCATGTCTGTGATAGCAGCACTATCTATCTTCCCGATGGATAAAGGCGTCAGTTTGAGCCCTTATGTTGCGCGGGCCCTCACCGTCATCAAAGAAAGCGGACTCGCGTACGAGTTGGGGCCGATGGGAACAGCAATCGAAGGAGAATGGGATGAAGTGATGCAGACAGTCTCTGCATGCTACAAAGAACTGGAGCAGGACTGTGACAGAATCTACCTCACTCTTAACATAGACTCCCGAAAAGGCAGAACAAACGGCCTGAAAGGAAAACCAGCCTCTGTGGCTGCCAAGCTGATATAATTTGTATAAATAAAAAAAAGCCCGAACGGCTGAGGATACTCAACCGTTCGGGACACATTAGCAAGAGCTTGGCTCTTGTTCTATCATCTGAATATGCTGCCACTTACCGCCACGGAATCTTAGATATGCAGCAAGAGCAAGAGTACAAACATACGCGATCAACATCCCCCACAGAACATGCAACCCGGCGTCAAATACAAATCGCCCAATAAACATTGGTACACCCAGTCCCAACGTTGCGCATATCGCAATCGCCCACATAACATACATAGTATCGCCAGCCCCTTTCAATGATCCAAAAAAGACCAATGCAATTGCATCCTGAATGCAGAACAAAGCGACATACGCCAGCAATATCTGGCACATGGACTGAATATTAGCAAACTGTTCAGCCGAAATATCTGCAGGCTTAAACAATGATGTCAATTCATACGGGAACAAGATAAAAATGGCACCAAAGGTTCCCATCCAAAGCAAGGCCACATGCAACACGCTATGGGCAGCAACAGTAGCCTGTCCCACATCCTTACGCCCCATTGCCTGCCCTACAAGAATAGAAGCTGCAATATTAAGCCCTACAACAGGCAAAAAAGCCAATGAATTGATGGATAACACTATGTTAGAGGCTGCAAGTTCAACTTCACCGAGTCTACCAATAACCATAATAAACATGGTAAAAGCAAAAACATCAAAGAAGTTGTTCAGCCCGCTAGGTATGCCATAGCGCATCATGCGCAAAAAGAGATTCTTATTAAAACGCCAAGCCCTAATAACATTATAGACGGTGTCGTTTTTACGAGTAAACACCAGCATAGCGTACATCACTATCTGCATTGCCCATGATGACACTGTTGCCAGCCCGGCACCGGCTATGCCCATCTCCGGAAAAAACCACACACCGTTAATGAGCATATAGTCGAGAGGGATATTGATAATAACCGCAATGACGTTCACTACCATATTCGGACGAGTTTTTCCTAACCCAGTAAAGAAGCAGCCAATGGCATTGGCAACAAGTGCACAGCCTGACCCAACTGTAAGAATCGAGAAGTAAACAACTTCTTCCCGCTGTACTTCCGGTGCATGACCGACAAAGGCAAAGAACGGCTCTGCTACTAAAGCTAACGAAGCCAACAGCACCCATGCAATGCAACAGAAATAAATTGCCTGCCAAACAACAGAACCAATCTTCTCATACTTACATGCCCCATAATATTGTGCAATAAATACAGAACTGTAGGCAGAAATCCCCATTGCAAATAGCAAAAACACCAGATTCACCATAGCTGCCGGCAACGCAGCAGCGATAGATATCAGTGAATAGTTACTAAGGAAAATCCTGTCAGTGAATTCCATGGCTGTTGTTGAGCCAAGGCTGACAACAAGAGGAAGCCCCACATTGAGGACATCACGATACCCGAAGGGTTCTTTCCAGCGTCTTTTTAACCGAGATAACATTTCAAACTCCTGAGGTAATCCCCTGAAACCATATGCCATCCAATAGGGCTATATGAAAACAGGACGTATAATTATTTGTTGCGGAACGAATACTTAGCTCACCCCAAAAGCACAAGCTCCATTTTTTAAGTCTGCACTTTAGGACAAGCTGGAACATCACATTCCTTGTATCAATTTTAACTCAACTAACTGAATCAATAAAAATTGAAATAACAAAATCAATTTTTATTGAAATAAGAAGAGACGTTCTACGCAACCAATTTTTATTTTACAAGAAAAAGATGCATCAAAAACTTTATCCTTTCACCACAGGCTGTTAGCTATGACTACACGACCAATACGCATCCCTCTTTTTCCCAGATGCATTTTAACCCTAGTATTTTCTTGAGTTTCTCATCCAATCAAGCTTATTTTATGCTACCTTTGAATACACAACCTAGATTTTTTGAAGCTACACAACCATACAGGATACAAAATGAGCGACTTTTCTGATCCTACAAAGTCACAAGAAAAAATAAAACGCAATGAAGAGGAATCTACAGAAACTGCACAGCATGAGACAACGCCAGCCCACGTTGAGCAGGAAGAAACTGTAGAAGAAGCTATTCCGCAGGAACCTCTTACAGAAGAACCATCTTTAAATGATTCCTCTGAAGAAGTAACTGATGTTCGAACCTCTTCATCAGAATATATCGAGCAGCCAGAAGGCACTGAAAAAACAAAGACACCCGAAACTGATTCTGAAACAGACGAGACTCCACTATCTGAACAATCCTCCGCTTCTGAGACAGATAACTATCAAGGCTCTGAAGATAATTCCCTTTCTGAATCAGAAGAAACGCCTGCTTCCGAGCAGCGAGAGGACTTTGAAACAACTACGGACGCAAAAGCGGCTGATGATACACCAGACGCTGAGACCGCCGACACTGATGATGAGCTTATTGTTGCAGCAACCGCATCCAAAGTAAGCGGCAGGTTCGTCAGAAAACAAACAGAAAACATCCGTCCTGAATCTGAGTCTGTAACGGCTGAAGAAACTACGCCACAACAGGACACCATTTCAGCTGAGGTGCCTCCTCAATCACGACAAAAGAAAAAGAAAGAAAAAAAACCGAAAGAACCACTTCCGGATGTCGCTCCAGAAAGCAAGATTCTTAACAGTCTTTCCCTTCTTCCGTGGCTTACACTTCTTATTTTTGCAGCACTGCAAGGCGGCATCGCCCTCTTCTTCCGTGATCTCTGGCCAATACAGGAAGCCCAGACTGCAGCAGTTGTAAAAGATACTCTAGCTGCTTCTAACTGGCTAACTCCGATGCTGGACGGTAAACCGTACAGCGGAGCCATGCCGCTTTACTTCTGGTTCTCCAGTGCTGTTGCTCTGATTCCAGATATCGCCCTAAATTTCTTAGTAAAAGCCAGCACGGTGCTCAGCAGCATGCTGTTTGTACTTTCCACCTATATCTTTGCCCGCGCCGTTGGTGTCAGCAAAAAAACAAGCCTTGCAGCAGGATTACTGACCATTGCAGCTTTTATTCCGGCAATTTCAATGCAGCTTAACGGGCTTGAGACTTTGTTTGCAGCTTTTGTAACCCTATCTCATGCTGCTTTTGTTATGGGCTGGAAACGCGAACGCTCGTTACTCTGGCTTCCACTTGGTTTCATCTGCGTAGCTGCTGCAACGCTTACAGGCGGCTTTCCAGGGCTTATCCTGCCTCTATTCAGCATTCTGTTTATCAGCCTCTGGCGCAAACGTCCTACCCGCTTCGGTGAATGGGATGTAGCTTGCGGCTTCGGAATATTCCTAATTATTGTACTCAGCTGGTTTACCTATGTAAATTTTGCAGTCCAACCGGAATACCTCCTCAACCTTGTGCCAAACATTCTGTCAGCACCGTTTAAAGGTGCGCTGGCGCATCTGCCATACTGGTGGCACATGCTTGCCATGCTGCCGTTTATGCTGCTCCCATGGCTCATTGTTGTTCTTGTTCTTCCCTGGACCAAGCTCTTCAGCATCGTTTTCTATAAGAATATTCTGGCAACAAGAAACCCTGAAAATATAGGGGTAGCTTACCTGTGGCTTTCCGCAGTATTAAGTTGCGCACTTTACAGCGTACTGGATTACATGACACCTGTCTGGCTTCTTGTGCTTCTGCCACAGATTGCTATCCTCGCTGCACGAGCTATTAAAAACTTCTCACCGCTCCGCAGTAAGATCTTCTACAGATTGCATGCCCTCATCTTCCTAGCGGCAGGCGCAGGTCTCATCGGGCTTGTAAACTTTACCCAGCTTATTCCGTTTGAAATTCATGGCTGGATGTACCTCTCTGCAATTCTGCTGGCGACCGCAGGTCTTTTTTGGCTTCGCTCACCGCTTAACAGCAGGCTCGGTATTGTCGGTCTTGCTCTGGTTATGACTATCCTTTTGCAGCCACTGCTCATCATGTCAGCCCCTGCAATTAACAGCTTCATTTCCATTAAAGACATATCCATGACAATGGAAGAATACGCTGAAAAAGACTTTGTCCCTGTGGTCTACAATACTGACCCGGCACCATTTGCATACTTCGTAAACAAACCTGTTACCCACGTATTTGATCCACATTCACTGAGTACTGTCCTTAATACCAATAAAAATGTTGTTCTCATCATGAGTGCAACAGACTGGGACAACTGGTTAACTAAACCTGAATCCCTTAAGCTTGTCGGCACACAAGGTGCCGCCATCCCGCACCTAGGAAAAGGCTTCATCCTTGCTGTTCAAGAAAAAAGAGCAAGCCGCTATGGCACTCCTGAAGTTAAAGAACCACAGGATGAAACAACGCCTCCTAAGTCACAGGAACCAGCCGTGGAAGAACCTGAACCAACTCCACCTGCCAAAGATGAACCAGCGCTGGATGCCCCACAAACTGACAACGAAGAGGAGCCTGCTCCCCTTGGTGAACCGCTGAACGACAACAGCACAACAGCCACTTCCGAAGCAGTACAGCAGGAAACAGCACTGACTTTACCAATCACACCAGAACTTACAGCACCGGCTAATCAGTAGTCCTGCTTCACAAAAAACAAAAAAACGCTCTTCACATTGTGAAGAGCGTTTTTTATTAGGCTCAGGTCTACTTCTTTTCGTCGACCGGCTCGCAATCGATCACTATTGCTTGCCTAGGAGTCTGCTGTTGAGCATCATTTTTAATTTCACTGTAGATGGTTTGTTCATCTTTTTGCTGGCCTCCTGAGGAGTGCCAAGTGTAATACGTGAATCCTGCATGATTCTGGGATCCACCACGTACCGCTGCTGCATTGAACTGTTTACGTAACCAACGAGCTAGAGGCTTGCGTGTTACTGGTAACAACATGGCTAGACCGGCAAAGTCTGTTACAAAACCCGGGGTAAGTAACAACAGGCCTGCAATGAGAATTAACAATCCTTCCATCATCTCATCGGCCGGCATTTCGCCCGCATCCAATGACTGCCGTACCTTCTGCATGGTATTAAACCCTTCCATACGAGCAAGCCATGCACCGGCGATACCGGTTAAAATCACTATTCCGATAGTAGGCAGGCCACCAATTACAGAGCCCACAGAAACAAGCATATATAATTCAAGAATCGGAATGAGAGTAAACAGTAAAAATAATCTTCCAAACATATTGTTGTGCCCTTCAAAATTCTAAGCAATCTATCCGTACCAAATTTAAATAGTCATCTTTATCAAAATGACAAGCCCCTTTCAGGGCAAATTCCCCCGCCGTAACAGCGCTATCCTTTCCAATATACAGGAATTACCCAACAAGTCACCACCACCTGCTGAAACCTATACATAAAAAAAGCATTTAGATGAGAATACTACTGCTCCATCATACGCAGCAGTCACTGCAATAAGTCATAAATTGGATAGAATCGTTGAAAGATAGATTTCACTATCTGCACAAATTAGTAAAGAAAGTAATGAGAAAAAACGGCGCAGGGCTATAAAAATGCAGAGTTATCAAAAGGCAGGGTTATGCTATGAAGAAAATTTGACAAAAAAAAATCTCATCATTGCTGATGAGATTTTTTCTTTTCTTGTCCAATCTGGATCGCCGAAAAAGCTTAAGCAGTCTTAGTTGCTACAGGCTTCACAACAGCGCCAGAGCGCAGACAACGAGTGCAAACGTTGATAGATTTTACCTGACCGTTAGGGAACTGGTGACGTACACGCTGAAGGTTAGGTAAAAAACGACGTTTAGTTTTGATGTGTGAGTGAGAAACATTGTTACCCACCTGTGGGCCTTTACCGCAAATAGCACATTCTTTAGCCATGGCGATTCTCCGTATATTAAAGAAAAAATTTTATTGCTTTTGTTGTCACGCAAGCAGATCTGCTCTAAAAGTTTTACTACAAATGCGCAAGCAAAGAGATGGGTGTATTATACCCTCGGTACAAAAAAGGCAACCCTTTTCTTGACAAACAAACACTCTCGCATGTAGAAATCCCCTTCCGCAAGAGGACATCAATATGAAACAACTTTGGCTAGCAATCAAGGATCTGCCTCCAGAAGGCAAGGAAATAATCATCAACGACCAGTCCGTATGGCAAGGTCCTATTGATGAATTCGCTCTCCCTTACACTATTAAGGAAGAGTTTGCAGCCCGTTTATTCCTCATCCCTCAAGAGCAGGGATGCATTCTGCATGGCAGCCTGACAGGTACTGTTAATCTGCCTTGCAACCGTTGCACTCAGGACGCAACAGTTACAATCAATCAAAATTTTGATGAAGTATTCATGCTTGACGAAGAGCTAAGTTCGGATGATACCGAACCTAACGTTCGCATCGTCAATGAAAGCACTGGAATCGAAATTGAGGTTGCAGGCGTTCTTTGGGAAGAATTTGTCATCGCCCTTCCGGTCAAACCCTTATGCAAGGAAGACTGTAAGGGTCTTTGCGCTGAGTGCGGCAAAGATTTAAACACTGGAAAATGCGAGTGTGAAGATTCAACACTCGATCCTCGCTTTGCGGTTCTTCGGAACCTTAAAGTGAATAAATAACGATTACGTCTTTCGGAATTCATTCGAAAGCAGATTAAAGAGAGGTCTGTCATGGCTGTAGCACAGAAAAGAAAATCTAAGTCCCGTAAGGGCATGCGTCGCTCCCACCACCGTGTGGCTGTACCTTCCGTAGTATACTGCGAATGCGGCGAAGCAGCGCTTCCACACCGCGTTTGTGCAGCTTGTGGCTCTTACAACGGTCGTCAGATCAGTAAGGACGATGCATAGCATTCCTGTTATAGCTGTGGACGCAATGGGCGGTGACATTGGCCCGTCCGTTAACGTCCCAGGTGCTATTAAGGCTGCTCGCACCTTCGGTATAAAGGTCATCCTTGTCGGTAACGAAGAGCTGATCAATGCCGAACTCGATAGGCTACCCCTTAAAGGGGTGGCCTATGAAGTAGTGCACACCGACGAGGTGGCAGGAATGGACGAGAAGCCATCCGACATCCTTCGCCGTAAAAAGAATGCGTCTATCCAGATCGCATGCCGCCTTGTTAAAGAAGGTAAAGCAGATGGCATAGTAAGCGCCGGTAACTCTGGTGCTACTGTTGCGTGCGGCATGTTTATCATTGGACGTATCGCCGGCGTAGAACGCCCTGCCCTTGCGAGCGTAATGCCTACAGAGAAGAACCCTATTGTTCTTCTTGACGTAGGAGCCAACGTAGATTGTAAGCCTCAGCACCTGTTCCAGTTCGGCCTTATGGCCAACGCCTTTGCCAAAGATCTTCTGGAGTATGAATCTCCTCGAATCGGCCTCCTTTCCATTGGTGAAGAAGAAGGCAAGGGCAACGTACAGGTAAAAGAAGCCTACGACCTGTTCAAATTGACCAACGACATTAACTTCCTTGGAAACGTTGAGGGACGTGATCTATTTACAGGTGAAGTTGATGTAGTGGTCTGCGACGGTTTTGTAGGCAACGTAGCCTTGAAACTCAGTGAGGGGCTCAGCTCTTCAATGGGCAGGCTATTAAAACGACAGCTGATGTCGAGTACAATTGCAAAAATAGGCGCATTACTGGCTAAAAAAGCGTTTAAAAAGTTTGCAAAAGTTGTAGACTACGCCGAATATGGCGGCGCACCAGTTCTGGGTCTTAAGGGGATCGCGATTGTATGTCACGGCGCATCGAATGATAGAGCTATCTTCAACGCCGTAAAAATGGCATCTACTTTCGTACGCAAAAAAACAAATGAGCGCCTAGTCGAAGCTATCAGTGCCAATGAAGAACTGACGAGCTTTGGCAGAGCTATTAAGAACTAAAGCTGAGGCGGTGCAGTACTACTGTGCCGCTTTGTGGCTTTCCGGAATCAGTAATGAAAAATAAATGTTACATCCGGGGCTTCGGAGCATTTGTTCCTGAAAAGGTTCTAACCAACTTCGACCTCGAAAAGATGGTCGACACAAGCGACGAATGGATCAGAACTCGCACGGGTATCGAGCAACGCCACATCGTGGCAGAAGGTCAGTCTACTTCTGACCTTACTACTCAAGCAGCCAAAGCTGCCATCACCGATGCGAAAATGAACCGGGAAGAGTTATCCCATATTCTTGTGGCGACCTGTACACCTGATGCATACTGCCCTAATACAGCATGCATCACGGAAGACAAACTCGGATTAAAAGGCCTTATGGCTCTTGACCTGAGCGCTGCCTGTTCCGGCTTTGTATATGGACTTAAGCTTGCAAGCTCTCTTGCCCAGACAGAAGAAAACGCAAACATTCTTCTCTGTGGCGGTGAGTCCATGTCATCCCGTATCAACTGGGAAGACCGCAACACCTGCGTTCTTTTCGGTGATGGTGCCGGTGCGGTAGTCATTTCCGCCACTCCTACAGAAGACTCTACGACTATCGTAGATATCGAACTTTCCTCCGATGGGTCTTTGTGTGAACTGCTGACAATCCGCGGTGGCGGTTCTTCCCTCCCGTATAAAGTCGGTCAGCCTGTTCCTGAAGAACACTTCGTTATGATGCAAGGACGCGAAGTCTTTAAGCATGCTGTGCGCAGCATGGTAGGTGTGTGTAACACTATTATGGAACGCAACGGCCTCTCTGCTGACGACATCGATATTCTCATTCCACATCAGGCAAATATGCGTATTATCGAAGCCGTTGGTAAAAAGCTCTCCATTGACAGCGAACGAGTGTACGTGAATGTGAACAAAGTGGGTAACACTTCCGCAGCGTCCATTCCAATCGCACTTGGACAGGCCAAAGCAGCCGGCATCCTCGAACCAGGTAAAAACATCCTGCTGACAACATTCGGCGGCGGTTTCACTTGGGGTGCTGCACTGCTGAGAACCTAGAAATCTTCTTAATGTCGACTATTCCCTAACACATACATATTCTTAGAATGTTACACAGCCAGTTTTGGGAATTGAAGTTATACTCTCTTTGAGGTATAAGGCATTGCTTTTAACACCTAACCAGAAGCGATAATATCATTATGGAATTACTTTCAACTGCACTGGTTACCGGCGGCTCTCGCGGAATTGGCAAAGCTATCGCTGAGCAGCTGGGTAAAGCCGGATTTCAGGTTTACCTCACATACGTTTCCAAGCCAGAAGAGGCTCAGAACGTTGCAGCTTCCATTGAAGCTGCTGGTGGTAAAGCAAAAGCGTTCAAATTAGATGTTGGCAATCCTGAAGAGATTGCAGCATTTTTTAAAGAAGAAATTAAAGACAAAGTGAAACTTGATGTTCTTGTGAACAACGCAGGTATCACTAAAGACGGTCTTCTTCTTCGCATGAAGAATGATGACTTTGATCGTGTCATTAACGTAAACCTGCGCGGGTCTTTTGTTGCTTGCAGAGAGGCAGCAAAAATCATGAGTAAACAGCGCTGTGGCCGTATCATCAACCTTACTTCTGTAGTAGGTCAGATGGGTAACGCAGGTCAGGCTAACTACTGCTCCGCAAAAGCTGGTATTATCGGTATGACAAAATCTATGGCAAAAGAACTCGGTGCTCGTAATATCACCGTTAACGCTGTTGCCCCTGGTTTTATCAAAACCGATATGACTAACGCTCTTCCAGAGAACGTGCGCAGCGACTACGAAAAAGCAATCCCTCTCAAACGCATGGGCGACGCAGAGGACATTGCCAATACAGTAGCATTTCTTGCATCAGATGGTGCCGGCTACATTACAGGGCAAGTTATTGCCGTTAACGGCGGCATGTACTGCTAACGGGCTTGTGTCCGTAAAAAAACTTTACTGCTTTCCTACGAGAAGGCAAAATAACAAAAAAGAAACAATCCATTGGAGGAATCCATGTCTGCAGAAGCAAAAGTAAAACAGATTATCATTGAGCAGCTCGGCGTATCTGAAGAAGAAGTTAAAAACGAAGCTTCCTTCGTTGAAGACCTCGGCGCTGACTCCCTCGACCTCACCGAACTCATCATGGCTATGGAAGAAGAGTTCGGCGTTGAAATCGACGACGACGACGCACAGAAAATCCTGAAAGTTCAGGATGCGTACGACTACATCGCAAAACAGCAGTAGTCCGCACTGTTACAGCGTTTTATATACAGGCGTCTTGTGCATTACTGCATAAGACGCCTTACCCGCTTATTTTGATAGCACATAAATGAGGTAGTGTTATCAGCGCAATGTGAAGAGAAGCGGGTTGAACAGATCTCTTATACAGCGCACTTTTTCCCAGGAATGAAGCATATGACTGAAAAAAGAGTAGTAGTAACTGGCGTTGCCACCATTAACCCACTTGGGAACGATGTTGACACAAGCTGGGGAAAACTGATTGCCGGTGAATCCGGTATCGGTCCAATCACCCAGTTTGATGCAAGCGAGTTCACTTCACAGATTGCAGGCGAAGTTAAAGATTTTAACGCAGCTGACTATATTCCAGCAAAACAGGTTCGCCGCATGGACCGTTTTGTTCAGTTTGGTGTTGCATGTGCTAAACAGCTCATGGACAACTCCAAATACGAAATCACAGACGACAACGCGAAACGCGTTGGTGTTATGCTCGGCGTAGGTCTTGGTGGTCTTAACACCATCGAAACCTTCCACTCAAAACTTACAAGTGCCGGTCCAAACAAAATCAGCCCATTCTGGATTCCAATGCTGATTTCCAACATGGCACCGGGACAGGTATCTATTTTCACTGGTGCAAAAGGTCCAAACCTTGTATTTACCAGTGCCTGTGCATCCGGTACCCACGCAATCGGCCATGCATTTGAAGAAATTAAAACCGGACGTTGTGATGCAGTAATCACAGGCGGTACAGAATCTACTATCACCCCGATGGGTGTATCCGGCTTTACCGCGCTTAAAGCGCTTTGCAGCAACCGTAACGATGAACCAACCAAAGCATCGCGTCCATTTGACGGTGAACGCTCTGGCTTTATCATCGGTGAAGGCTCTGGCTTGCTCCTTCTTGAATCATACGACTCTGCAAAAGCTCGCGGTGCTAAAATTTACGCGGAAGTTGTGGGCTTCGGTTCTACTGGTGATGCATTCCATATGACTGCACCGCGTGAAGACTCCGAAGGAATGGCTCAGTCAATGCTCAACGCTATTGAAGAAGCGGGCGTTGCTCCTGAAGCTGTGGACTGCATCAACGCACACGGTACTTCTACCTCTCTTAACGATAAGGCAGAAACCGGTGCGATGAAAAAAGTCTTTGGTGATCATGCGTACAAACTGCGTATCTCTGCGAACAAGTCTCAGACGGGACACCTTTTAGGTGCTGCTGGTGGCATGGAGGGAGTATTCTCCTGCATGACACTTGATAAAGGCATTGTTCCTGGTACTGCAAACCATGAAAATCCTGACCCAGAATGCGATCTGAACTACATGGGGAATGGTTCAGAGGAGTATCAAGCTGAGTACGTGCTCAGCAACAACTTCGGCTTTGGCGGCACAAACGCAAGTGTGCTGTTCAAGCGTTTCGACGGGTAATGTGTGGGCGTACGCAGCTTGGTAGCTGTGTGCGCCCTTTTTCTTCCTCATTTAAATCGTAAGGGGCATCACTCATGGATGAAGTCTTTATCCAAGATCCCGAAGTAGGCCGTTCCATTTTTCAGGAAATCGATCGTCAGACCGGTGGTCTTGAATTAATTGCATCTGAAAACTTTGTTTCTACAGCAGTACGTCAGACTCAGGGTTCCGTACTTACTCACAAGTACGCTGAAGGTTACCCTGGCAAGCGTTACTATGGTGGCTGCGAATACGTAGACGTAACCGAAACCATCGCTATTGAACGTGCAAAAGAAATTTTCGGTGCAGAATATGTTAACGTGCAGCCGCACTCCGGCAGCCAGGCTAACATGGCAGCTTACTATGCCATCGCCAATGCTGGCGATACTGTGCTCGGTATGGATCTCTCCCACGGGGGACACCTTACCCACGGCAGTCCTGTCAACTTCTCCGGTAGATTCTTTGACGTTAAAGCATACGGTGTAAACCGTGAGACCGGTCGTATTGACTACGATAACGTTCTCGAGCTTGCAAAAGAACACAAACCGGCGGTTATCATCGCAGGTGCAAGTGCATACCCTAGAGAGATTGACTTCGCGAAGTTCCGTGCGATTGCAGATGAAGTAGGTGCAAAACTTTTTGTGGATATGGCACACATTGCAGGTTTAGTTGCAGCTGGCTTGCATAACTCCCCAGTTCCACATGCTCACGTGACAACCACTACCACCCATAAAACCCTGCGTGGTCCACGCGGCGGTATGATCCTTTCCAATGAAGATCTGGGTAAGAAATTAAACAGCCAGATCTTCCCTGGAATTCAGGGTGGTCCACTCATGCACGTTATTGCTGCTAAAGCTGTTGCTTTCGGCGAAGCACTGCGTCCTGAGTACAAGGTCTACCAGAAACAGGTGCTTGCTAACGCTAAGACTCTTGGTCAGGCTCTTCTTGATGAAGGCTTTGATCTGGTTTCCGGCGGTACAGACAACCACCTCCTTCTCATTGACCTCACTAACAAAGACATTACTGGTAAAGATGCTCAGCTTGCTCTTGATAAAGCTGGTATCACCACCAACAAAAACACTGTTCCTTTTGAAACCCGCAGCCCATTCGTAACTTCCGGTATCCGTATCGGTACTCCGGCGCTTACAAGCCGCGGTATGAAAGAAGCAGACATGCAGCAGGTAGCAGCATGGATGATCGATGCACTCAAACACATCGACAACGATGCTTACCTTGCTGACATCCACAAGCAGGTAACGGCGTTTGCACGTCAATTCCCGCTTTTTGCTTGGTAAAAGCACAAGGCCGGGGCTTACCTCCCCGGCCTTTTTTTTGCCTAACTTTCAGCCTTCTATGCTTTTATACTTTGGGCGTATTTCTAAATTATATATGGTGCCTTGACTGCGGCATACGACATACCTATCGTACATGTACCTAAAAATTTTTTTAATACCATTTTATTAGAAACACACCCTGTTGGAGTTAACACCAATGCAACAGAGACTTCCTTGGCCTCAATATTTCATGGACATTACCTATATGGTTGCCGAGCGCTCAACCTGCACCCGCCGCAAAGTTGGCGCAATTGCAGTTAAAGATAAGCGCATTCTTGCAACAGGCTATAACGGTGCCCCTGCCGATACATCCCATTGCCTCGATATCGGATGTCTTCGTGCAGAACTTGGTATCCCTTCCGGCCAACGACATGAAATGTGCCGGGGACTCCATGCCGAACAGAACGTCATTATTCAGGCTGCAGTACACGGCGTATCACTTGCCGGTGCTGAAATTTACTGCACCACCATGCCTTGCCTCATCTGTACTAAGATGCTTCTCAACTGCGGCATTAAAGCCGTCTACTACGTTGAAGGCTACAACGATGAACTTGCCACTGAGATGGTTCAGGAAGCAGGCGTTCCATTTATTAAACTTGACCATGTAATCCGAGGCATCAATGCAGCATCCTAATGCCCACTTCATGCGCCATGCAATTGCACTTGCAGAAAAAGGACGCGGTGCAGCAGCTCCAAATCCTACTGTTGGCGCAGTGCTGGTACAGCACGGGCAAATTGTGGCAGAAGGCTACCACACAGCCTGCGGTCAGCCACATGCTGAAATAGAATGCCTTAAAGATGCCGCCGGAAAAGGGATTTCTCCTGAAAACTGCACAATGTATGTAACGCTTGAGCCTTGCAACCACTACGGGAAAACTCCTCCGTGCTCACGAGCCATTCTGGAGGCCGGTATCAAGCATGTTGTCATTGGCTTACAGGACCCGAATCCAAAAGCAAAAGGCGGCGCAGAGTTTTTACGGGAAAACGGCGTAGCTGTTGAAACAGGCCTCCTTGAAGAAGAATGCCGAGAACTAGTAGCTGACTTTCTCACATGGATTCAAACCCCCTACCCGTTTACTACACTGAAACTTGCTTCTACCTTGGATGGGAAAATTGCCACCAGAACAGGACACTCCCAGTGGATCAGCGGTGAAGAATCCCGCAAGCGGGTTCATGAGCTTAGAAAAAAAGTTGATGCTGTAATCGTCGGCGGCGGAACTTTCTATGCAGACAATCCGCAGCTCACCTGTCGCCTTGAAGGCGTTGAGCGCCAACCACTTGCTGTAATCGTGACCAAGCGCCTGCCGGAACATCCTGCACAATTCACGCTGGTTAACGATCGTCCTGAGCAAGTTATTTTCTGGACAAATGAAAAATCAGCCTTATCTGAAACTGCAAGCAAGCTTCAATCGTTAGGTTGTTTAGTTATCAGCCTGCCGGAACACGACGGCAAGCTCGATATTGCAGCAGGGCTCACCTGGCTGCGTCAGGAAAAAAACTGCCTCTACACCCTTTGCGAAGGCGGGGGAAAATTGGCATTATCGCTTCTTGAAAACAATCTGGTAAACGAGTTCCAGTTGCATATGGCTCCAAAAATTGTCGGAGATCAAAGCGCGCCTGACATCTTTTCCGGTAGAACCATAGCAACCATGGATGAAGCGCTCCGCTTACGGATTATCAAAACGGAACTAAGCGGCGAAGATGTTATACTGACACTTCGTCGACAGGAAATGTAGCATGTTTACAGGAATCATCCTTGGACAGGGCGAAATCCGCTCTGTTCAGAATATGGGCAAAGAAACTCGCCTTACAATTAAGCCACGCTGCGAACTCACTGACTACGTACTCGGTGAATCCATCGCAACAAACGGCGTGTGTCTTACCGTTGAAGATTTCGGCGCAGACTGGTTCACTGTTTATGCATCTGCAGAGACTATGGGACTTACCAACCTTGGTAAGCTCAAGACGGGCAGCAGCGTAAACCTTGAACGCGCTCTTGCAATGGGTGACCGTCTTGGTGGTCACATTGTAAGTGGACACGTTGACTGTATCGGCACTGTAGATTCTGTTCGTCCGGCTGGACTTTCAAAAATCTATAGAATTACGTTCCCAGAGGAGTTCGCAGCACAGGTTATCCCAAAAGGTTCTGTGACTCTGGACGGAATCAGCCTCACAGTTAATGCTTGTGGAAACAATTTTCTGGAAGTAAACATAATCCCTGAAACTCAAAAAATTACAACAATAGCCCAGTGGAATCCGGGTTACAGTGTTAATATAGAGACGGACGTTATTGGAAAATACGTTCAACGTATGCTTGGTGCATGGCAGCCCAATGCAGCGCAGGAAAAATCTGCTCCTAGCTCTATTACTGAAGAGTTTCTCAGAAAAAACGGATTCTAATTTTCGCATTCATTAATCTGCTTCGTGGGACATGCAGTTTAAGAACATACAACGAGGTGCGACAATGCCAATGTGTACGGCCGAAGAGGCCATTGAAGAGATTAAAAAAGGTCGAATGGTAATTCTCGTAGATGACGAGGATCGCGAGAACGAAGGTGACCTTACAATTGCTGCTGAGCATGTAACACCTGAAGTTATTAACTTTATGGCAACACACGGTCGCGGACTTATTTGTCTTGCGCTTGCTCCTGAGTGGGTGGACAAGCTTGAGTTGCCTATGATGACCCAGCGTAACGGTTCCAAATTCGGTACCAACTTTACGGTTTCCATTGAAGCCCGTGCTGGCGTTACTACCGGCATCTCCGCTAAAGACCGTGCTACTACTATTCTTGCAGCTATTGCAGACGACGTAAAACCGGATGATATTGTTACTCCGGGTCATATTTTCCCTCTGCGTGCCCAGAAAGGTGGCGTACTCGTTCGTGCAGGCCAGACAGAAGGTTCTGTAGACCTTGCTAAACTTGGCGGCCTTAAAGGTGCAGCAGTAATCTGCGAAATCATGAAAGATGACGGTGAAATGGCGCGCATGCCTGACCTCATCGAATTTGCTAAAAAGCATGACATGAAAATCGCAACTATCCGCGATCTTATCCGCTACCGCATGCGTCCTGACGAACTTTCCGTTACACGCGTTGCCGAAGCAGAGATGCCTACCAAGTATGGTGAATTCAAAATCATCGCATACGAAAACGAACTTGAGCCGGAAACTCATATTGCTCTTGTTAAGGGTCCAATTGATTCCAGCAAGCCAGTGCTCGTTCGCGTACACAGCGAATGCCTCACCGGTGATGTACTCGGCTCCATGCGCTGCGATTGCGGCGACCAGCTCGCAAACGCAATGTGCAAAGTTCAGGCAGAAGATCAGGGCATCATCCTGTACATGCGCCAAGAAGGGCGCGGTATCGGCCTTGCTAACAAAATCAAGGCCTACAACCTTCAGGATCAGGGCTACGACACCGTAGAAGCAAACGAAAAGCTCGGCTTTAAAGCTGACCTTCGTGACTACGGCATCGGCGCACAGATGCTGGTTGACCTTGGCGTACGCCAAATGCGCATGATGACCAACAACCCTAAAAAAATTGTTGGTATCGAAGGGTACGGAATTGAAGTTGTAGAACGTGTTCCTATTGAAATGAACGCCTGCGAATTCAATGAAGATTACCTGCGCACCAAAAAAGAAAAAATGGGACACATGTTGGAACATCTTAATGATTCCAATCAGTAACCATTAATTGAGTTGAAAATATGCTCCCTAACCCTAAAAATAGTTCTTTTCAGGGCTAGGGAGCTTGTTCTATACTTACCGACCCGCTTTTGCTGATGGAGCAAAAGCCGGCCTTAAGAAGGAGATTATACTATGCTGCATATCAATACTATCGAAGGTCAGTTCGACGCTAAAGGTCTTAAAATTGCTATCATCGCAACCCGTTTCAACGACTTCGTTGTTGATCGTCTTGTTGGTGGCGCAGTAGATTACCTTGCTCGTAACGGCGGTAACCGCGAAGACATGACTATTGTTAAACTTCCGGGTGCATTTGAAATGCCTATCGCTGCTAAAAAACTGGCTGAGAGCGGTAAGTACGATGGCATCGTAGCACTTGGCGCGGTTATTCGCGGCGCTACTCCTCACTTTGATTTTGTATGTAATGAATGTGCAAAGGGTCTTGCTCAGGTAAGCCTTGATTCCGGCATTCCGGTTGGTTTCGGTCTGCTCACCTGCGATTCCCTCGAACAAGCAATTGAACGCGCTGGCTCCAAAGGTGGCAACAAAGGCGTTGAAGCCGCATCTGCCATGCTTGAAACATACCGTGTTCTGGAGCAATTGTAATATATGGCTACCAAAGCAAAAAAAACACCACGTAAGTTGGCACGTGCACAAGCATTCCAGTTTCTGTACGGCTTAAACTTTTCTCCGGCTATGACCATTGAAGCACTGCAGGAAGCATACATGACTTCTCCTGACAATGCGGATAAGCCGGAAGCCCAGTGTCAGCCTGAAGGCTTCACTTGGGAGCTTATCGAAGGCGTGTGGAGTAACTACCGCGCTCTCGATGATGTGATCGCTCAGTTCTCCCGCCACTGGAAAGTGGATCGCATCGGTAAAATTGAGATCACCCTGCTCCGTCTTGCAGTTTTTGAAATGCTCTACCGTGATGACATTCCACCAAAAGTTGCAATCAACGAAGCTATCGAACTTGCAAAGCAGTTTGGTGACGACCGTTCCCGTCCATTCGTTAACGGTCTACTAGACGCTGCTGCAAAAGCTCTGGAAGAAGGCAAACTGGAAGTTAAGTATTAAGAAACTAATGTATACATAAGCATCCCCCCGGTAAACATGCCTGCCTTGCCATGGCAAGAGGAAGCCCGTTACCCGCAAGTATTTGAGAAGCTTTTCCAAACTCCTCTACTACGGATTACTTATGTATAGTTATTTCAGCCGCCTTCTTATATAGCGTTTTTTTGTGCCCGGACTCCTAAAAAGGTGTCCGGGCATATCCCGTTAAAAATGACATTTTTGCATAAAACACACCTTACTTCTCTTGCCGAAGAACAGGTAGTTTTGTATTGCAAAGCAGTAAAATTAAGTATGAAGCTCCACACTTTTCAATACGCTCTACGCAAACAGTATAGAAAAGTGTAACTGCCTATATTTTTTATAAAGAATCAAAAACTTGTTACGCAGCACCAAAGAAAGTTTCAACGACTAGATTGTATTTGAAAATTTCGTAATCGTTATCGAAGGTCCGTCTCCATGTCTGCTTAAGGCAAGCATTTCCTGACAGAGACGCCTTTCTATAGCACCCTGTGCAGCAGACTTTTTTAATGAGCCAAAGACTAAAGGAACTGTCGGCAATGAAATATGATCCACAAGCCATAGAAACTAAGTGGCAGGAAACTTGGGCTACCAACGGCGATTTCCACACCGATCACACATCGGACAAACCTAAACACTATGTTCTGGAAATGTTCCCGTACCCTTCCGGCAACATTCACATGGGTCATGTTCGCAACTACTCCCTAGGTGACGTTGTAGCACGTTTCATGCGTATGAAAGGCAAAAACGTTATGCATCCTATGGGCTGGGATGCTTTCGGTCTTCCTGCAGAAAACGCAGCTATCAAAAACAACATTCACCCAGCAAAGTGGACTCATTCCAACATCGACAACATGCGTAGCCAGCTTTCCCGCCTCGGTTACTCTTTCGACTGGCGTCGTGAACTCGCTACCTGCGATAAAGAATACTACCGCTGGGAACAGTTGTTCTTCCTCAAGTTTCTTGAAAAAGGTCTGCTCTATCGTAAACGTCAGGCTCAGAACTGGTGTCCAACCTGTAACACCGTTCTTGCTAACGAACAGGTAGAAGACGGTCTTTGCTGGCGTTGCGACACTGTTGTAGAACAGCGCGACCTTGCACAGTGGTTCCTTAAAATTACTGACTACGCAGAAGAACTTCTTGCTGACCTTGAAAAACTCAAAGGCGGCTGGCCTGATCGTGTTATCTCCATGCAGGAGAACTGGATCGGCAAATCTGTCGGTGCAGAAATTGAGTTCAAAGTAGAAGACTCCGAAGAAGTTATTCCTGTATTCACCACCCGTCCTGACACTGCATTCGGCGTATCTTTCATGAGCCTCGCACCAGAACACCCAATGGTGGAAAAACTCATCGAAGGTAAAGAACAGGCTGATGATGTACGCGCTTTCGTAAAACGCATCACAAACATGGACCGCATCGAGCGCACTTCTGACAACCTCGAAAAAGAAGGTATCTTCACCGGCGCATACTGCATCAACCCTCTGAACGGTACCAAGGTTCCTGTTTACGTAGCAAACTTTGTTCTCGTTGATTACGGTACAGGCGCTGTTATGGCAGTACCTGCACACGACCAGCGTGACTTCGAATTCGCTCGCAAATATGACCTGCCAATCAATGTAGTTATTCAGCCTGAAGATGAAAAGCTTGACCCTACTACCATGACTGAAGCGTATACCGCTCCTGGCGTTATGGTAAACTCCGGCGATTTCTCTGGCCTGACCAACGAAGAAGGCAAAGACAAGGTTGCAGTATGGTTGCAGGAAAATACCTGCGGTAAAAAGACCATCAACTACCGTCTTCGCGACTGGAACATTTCCCGCCAGCGCTACTGGGGTGCTCCAATCCCTGTGGTTTACTGTGATGAATGTGGCATCGTTCCAGAAAAAGAAGAAAACCTTCCTATCGAACTGCCACTGAACGTTCAGACTCATCAGGACGGTCGTTCTCCGCTTCCAGATACCCCTGAATTTATCAACTGCACCTGCCCTAAATGTGGTAAGCCTGCACGCCGCGAAACAGACACCATGGATACCTTCGTTGAATCTTCATGGTACTTCGCACGCTACACAGACGCTCAGAACCACGAAGCTCCGTTTACTCCGGAAGCTCTCAACTACTGGGCACCAGTTGATCAGTACATTGGCGGTGTTGAACACGCAATTCTTCACCTGCTCTACGCACGCTTCTTTACCAAAGCTCTGCGTGACTGCGACTACTTAGACTTTGATGAACCATTCTCCAACCTGCTCACTCAGGGCATGGTACTTATGGATGGTTCCAAGATGTCCAAATCTAAAGGCAACGTAGTTGACCCAACTGATATGATTGCACGTTACGGTGCAGATACCGTTCGCCTCTTCTGTCTCTTCGCAGCACCACCAGAGCGTGATTTCGAATGGTCTGAGTCCGGCATTGACGGTTCCTTCCGCTTCGTAAACCGCATCTGGCGTCTCATTGAAGAACTCGAAGGCGAACTCCTTACAGCTGCTCCTTGTTCTTCCACTGCTGACGACTGCACTTGCAAAGAAGCAAAGAATATTCGTCTCAAAGAGCACGAGACCGTTAAAAAGGCTGGCGACGATATCGAGCAGCGCTTCCAATTCAACACCGCGATTGCAGCAGTCATGGAGCTGGTTAACGAACTCTACCTCGCTAAAGACGCACTCAAAGGCGACGAAAAAGGCCGCAAGGTTCTTTCTTCCGCAATCAGCACCGTTATCAACCTCATGTCCCCGTTCACTCCACACCTTTGTGAAGAAATCTGGGAAATGCTTGGTCACACTGATCGCCTCGTACACGCTCAGTGGCCAACCTACAGCGAAGAAGCAATGGTTAAAGACGTGCTCACCGTTGTAGTACAGGTAAACGGTAAAGTTCGTGCTCGCCTCGAAGTACCTGCTGCTGCAAGCAAAGATGAAGTAGAAGAACTTGCTAAAAACGACGCAAACGTTCTCAAGCACATCGAAGGAAAGACCATCCGTAAAGTGATCGTTGTTCCTGGCAAGCTTGTTAACATCGTAGCAAATTAGTTTTTGCATGCCTCCGGCGGAGACAAAAACTTTTAAATGCGAGCTAAGCTCGTTGCTTTCATAGCCTCGCGGCTTTTGCTCCGCCATCTTGCATAAAAATAAAAAGGCTGTCCTAGTAATTAGGACAGCCTTTTTTTATCATTCAAGTCTGCAAGGTTACACCGCGTGATAATTGACCAACATACCTACCAGCATAATAAAATTGTCAAGACGTCGGAAAGCAACACATCGCACACAAAAACATGGAAGGCTCGTTAAAGCTTACTCTCAACCTTACAAAAAAATAACTTCACATTCTGAAGACAATGCGCGAGGAATTAAAAATCAAACGCGCAACTTCAGCTCCGTGTTGTAGTGCACGGACTTTTTTCTGGATTCAAATGCAATCAAAAATCAAAGTTATTCTCATTACTCTTGGCGGTGTTATTTCCATCGCCCTTGGATCGTTATTGCTTTCAGGCATCCGTACGATAGCTGAGGTATTTGCCTACATTGACCCTACATATGTGCCTATCGTTTTCTGGGCACTGACAGTATTGGGCTGCGGAGTTCTAGGGTATGCAGGATTAACTCTGTTTTTCTTTCCGAAACCACTGCTTATTCCGCAAGACCCTACTGAAGAACAAATTCAAGAGTACCGCAAAGCATATGTTGCACGTTTGCAGTGTAACCCGTTCATTAAAACCCAACAGTTACCGTGCAAAAGCGAACAGGAAATTATAGACGGCATTGTCGCACTTGAAACAGAAGCAAACCGTCTTATCGAAGAAACATCCAAGCGCGTATTTATCGGTACTGCCACGGCACAAAACGGCAGGCTGGATACACTGATCGTTTTCGCGCTCATTACGCACCTTATTTACAAGATCACAAAGCTGTATGCACAACGCCCTCATGTAAGCGACCTGATTACTCTCTATAAAAACGTCGTAGCTACAGCCTTTTTTGCTGGCGCTATGGAAGATATTGTTGTGGAAGAATACACACAACAAATTGTAGGTCCACTTGTCGCAACATCAGTCATGGGAAGCGTCCCCGGAGCACAAGCAATCGCTTCTGTCATTACAGCTTCCCTTCTTGATGGCTCTATGAACGCTCTACTGACCATGCGCTGCGGTATTATCGCCCGAGATTATATGAGTATTTATACAGATGATGATCTGCTAAGTAAGAAAGAGCTTCGTAAATCTGCAACCCGCGAAGCTGCAGGTATGTTCATGCGCACATCAGGCGACACTATTGCAACAGTTGCACAGTTACTTATTTCTGGAGCATCTAAGACTGTAAAACGTAGTATGGCAAAAGCATGGGACGCTGTACGTGGCATCACACCATCTTCAAAACCATGCCCTGCTGATGGTACGGACGAATACTTAGAAAACACTGCTACATCTGCAAATGAAAGAAAAAATATCCTCAACTCCGCTCGCGAATGTGTTTCTGGTACAGCTGAAAAAGTTGCCTCAGGGGTTTCTAACACAGGAAAAAACCTGACACAGGCTTCAAAGAAAACTGCCAGTGGTGTGGCAAGCGGAGTCACAAATGTCGCCTCTACAGCTTCTAAGGGCGTTTCAACCGCTGCTACTAACGCGGCAAAAGGTGTCTCTAAAGCGGCAGGCTGTGCGGGTAAGGGAATTTCTGCCACTGCAACTTCTGTTTCTGAAAATATTTCAAACGTAGCTTCTGTAGCGTCTTCTGCTACCAGTGCCGCAACAAAGGGAGTCAGCAATGCAGCAGCATCCACAGCAAACGGCCTACATTCTGTAAGCAAAAAAACGGCAAAAGGTGCTGCTAAGGCAAACTCAGCTGTTAAACGCGGTGTGAAACATTCTGGAAAGAAAATCTCTTCAGCGGCAGGAAAAACTAAAAATATATTAACAAAGCCATTTTCAAAGAAAAAAACAAAAAAAGATGAGTCCTCATCTTCATAAAACCAAAGCTCCCGATACAATTCGGGAGCTTTCTTTTTGAATGAGTTTTTGAGCTAAAGAACTAGTTATTCCCTCGCGTACAATTGAGCAAAAAGCTACAACTCTTCTTCCTTCACCCGTCTGGTTACATACTTATCTAGCTGATTGGTAAATTCCTGTTTATCCCGTGCACCAAGTGGAGCAGGTCCACCGGAAACCATCCCACCGCTTCGGAGCTCCTCCATTAAGTGACGCATCCGTAGCAGTCCTTTAATGTTGTCCACTGTGTACAACTGTCCCCTGGGGTTTAACCCAACTGCGCCCTTCTCAACTATTTTATCCGCAAGAGGAACATCAGCAGTTACAACAAGATCACCAGCACTTGCAAGAGCTACTATTTCATTATCCGCCTCATCAAATCCATTCTTCACACGGATAAAATCAATGTACGGAGATAACGGCACGGATAACTGACTATTAGCAATCAATGTCGTCTTAACCTTCCTCCGTACCGCAACTTTAAAAAGCACTTCTTTTATCACCTTAGGACAGGCGTCTGCATCTACCCATATTTGCATATATTCTCCGGCACGTTTCCAGAATCAAAAGTACGTGCATGTACTTAAATATGTACCTGTTGAAGTTTCTATTTATCCGGTAAGTAAACACGGAGCTAGACGTAATCACACTTCATCTGCTATCAACTATCGTGTTGGTATCACTTTGCTTATACTTGGTCGAACCAACTGTATTTTCTTTTTTGACACAAACAACACTACAGGAACCTTGGTATGACGCTTCCTACTTTTTCCTCTGTATCCCGAATAGTTGCTGCCCTTTGCTTACTTGCTTCACTTACCCTTACAGGGTGCGGATACTCCCTGACAAACAACCAGCCAAGCCTTTTCGGCAATGGTTCCTCCACGATGCGTATTAGAGAAGTCAAAAACTCTACAATTTACCCGTGGATCAACCAAGTTGTTCGTTCCAGTATGTATGACGAAATTACCAATAGAAATATTGCCATCATGACTGCGTCGGAATCTTCTGACTACAGCATGGTTATTGACATTGAAAAATTCACCATCGACAGCCGCGTACTCGGCAGTAAAGAAGAAACCCTTGAGTACACTGTCAATCTGGTATTCAATACAAAAGTGTACGACGACAAAAACAAAGAGATATGGTCTGGCAGCGCAAGTCTTTCCCGATCATACCCTGTCTCGGATGCCCGTATTGCCGGCACCCAGCTTGCAAACCTGCTGGTTCAGAAAATGGTCGACCAGATGCGCAACACATTCTAGCTTTGCAGTACCGACCGTAGACCAACGCGATTCCATTGTATATAAAGAGGCTCGGAGTTATTACTTCGAGCCTCTTTTACTTGCAACAGGGGCCGTAAATATCATTTTTATACACCACGAAGCCTACTATTAGTGCTTGCTACGCCTTTTTGAACTCGAGGAAACAGGAAAAAACATGCCAAGACCCGGATTTTCCATTTGCGTCTGCCCGGACATCCAGCTGACAAAAAACTATATCGACACCCTGTTGCAGAAAAACGCTGCATCAGAAGGAACGTGGGAAAAACACGTCTACTGGAGTGACGAAGGCTTACCACCTGTTTTCTGGGAGAATCTTACGCTGCAAGGACTATTTGCATCCCCTAAAGTACTTCTTATCCGCAACGCACAGAACCTCCCTATTGATGCATGGCGTAAGTTGAGTGCCAGCCTAGGCCAGTTTAATCCTCTAGCATGGGTTATCATCTGCCTTGAAGCACCATACGATCGGGGCAAACCCAAAATACCTGCTGCAGTCAAAAAACTTCCATGCTGGCAACTCGCTGAAAAAAAAGCTTGGATATGGCAGTCTGCCGGTCTCACTGAACGTGCTATGCGCGGTTTCATTGAACAGTGGGCAGCACAAAACGACATGCACATTGATCCAAAAATCGTGCACTCTTTGTCTCAAGTTCTTCCTCAGGATGCCTCTGCTGCCAAAAACGAACTAGATAAGATTGCTCTGGCTGCAGGAGAATCCCGAACCATTACCGAAGAGCATATTAAAGATATTTCGCACGATGCTGATATGGATATATTCGCGTTCATCAACGCACTGCAGTCTGGAAAAACTCCCGATAAAGTGTGGAAAAAAGTTATATCCAGTCAGGCAGCAGGAGAAGCTATGATCTTCTCCTTCCTTGCCATGCTGCTGCGTGAGGCTCGCATTTTATGGCAGCTATATGCAGGTGAAACTGTACGACTGCCATCAGGGATTATCCAGCAAAAGAAGCGTCTTGCAACAAGCCTTGGGCCAATCCGTCTTTCTAAAATATGGGATTTGGCCATTGAGGCGGAGATGGGAATCAAAACCGGAGAGCGCAAACCTGAACAAGCTATGGAAATATTAGTTGCCGGTCTTCTTGCACTTTTCAGTCCGCAAAAATAGCTTTATTACGTATTTCTTCCGCTTATCACCCTCTTTTTTTCTACTTGATGCCCATTTTTTGATGAAATATAATTAAAATTCACCTGTTACCGCTTGCCACATCGCAATTCCTGTTTATTATGACAGAAAAAGCTCACTATCATGGACACAGAAAGCGCCTGCGCGAAAAATTAAACAACGACGAGCAGTCTCTTGCAGACTATGAAATTTTGGAACTTGTACTTGGTACGGTAATCTTACGTTCTGATACAAAACCACTTGCAAAAGAACTGTTGAACCGCTTTGGCACACTGCGTGGCGTACTTGATGCGCAAGATGAAGACCTGCTCAAGCTCAAAGGCTTTGGAAACTCTCTTGTTAGCCATTGGAAATTGTTACGGGAACTTTTCTCCCGATATGTGGAATCCGGCCTACCCAAAAAAAAACAGCTTTCCAGCCCCGCTGAAGTGGCGGAAATGGCTCGCATTAGACTGGGACGAAAAGAGAAAGAGGAATTCTGGGCTGCCTTTTTAGACAACCAGAACAGACTCCTTTCTTGGGAACGAATTTCAACAGGTACAGTTAACACAACCATGATCTACCCAAGGGAGCTCATGGAGCAAGCTTTGCAGCGCAAAGCCAGTTCATTGGTAATTGTTCACAACCATCCAGGAGGAAACCTTACCCCTTCCTCACCGGATATTGAAATAACAAGGCATATTGTTCAGGCTGGACGCATATTAGGCATCAGACTGCTCGATCATCTTATTATAACTGCTGATACATATTACAGCCTGAAGGACGAGGGACATATATAATCCAACCTCCAAAGGAGACGTATCATGGCCAGACAGCGATATATTGTAACGGGGAAAGTGCAAAAAATTGGGTTCCGATACTGGACACACCATATAGCAACTTCGTACGGGCTGCTTGGCTGGGTACGCAACCTTCCAGACGGCAGTGTGGAAGTGGTTGCGGAAGGTGACATTGCGACCCTGAGACAATTTGAAGAAGAACTTTGGCGAGGTCCTGTCAGCGGAGAAATAACGAACGTTAATCCGTGTGAGACAGATTTAGATGAACCTCTCTCCGAATTTTCCATACGATAATTGGAACTTACTGCCACAGCTATGGCAACTACATATAACACAGTTTCTGCCCAGCTTGGAGGGCATCAATGACCGATGATTCAATGAACAGCACACCAATCATAACCGAAGAAGAAGTTCTTTCCGGTGCGTTGGAACACGATGCTGAAGGCACACTTCCGGAATTTCCTGCGGAACTGCCAGTACTTCCAGTTCGAGATATAGTAGTCTTTAACTATATGATTCTTCCGCTCTTTGTAGGGCGGGAAAAATCTGTTCAGGCTGTAGATGCTGCACTTAACGGCAGCCGTTACATGATGATTACAACGCAAAAAGATGAAGCGACAGAAGATCCTTCTCCAGAAGATTTGCACAACACTGGTACCGTTGTAATGATCATGCGTATGCTGAAAATGCCTGACGGACGCCTGAAAGTACTCGTACAGGGTGTAAGCCGAGCAAAAGTTGAACGCTTTACCAGCACTGAGCCATACCTGATGGCCGAAGTAAATGCGCTTGAAGAGCTTGAAGTTGAAGAAGTTTCCGTAGAAACAGAAGCTATGATGCGAGCAGTCCGCGAACAAAGCGAAGAAATACTCTCCCTGCGCGGTGTTGCCACATCTGAAATAATGTCTGTTCTCAACACAGTGCACGACCCAGGCCGCCTTGCAGACCTGATTGCAGCCAACCTGCGTATGAAGGTGCCGGATGCACAGTCAATTCTTGAGTGCAACGATCCGATTGAGCGTCTTCAGCTCGTGAACAAACAACTTCAGAAAGAATCCGAAGTTGCCAATGTTCAGGCACGCATCCAGTCCATGGCTCGTGAAGGTATGGATAAAGCTCAGCGCGACTACTACCTGCGCGAACAGCTCAAGGCTATCCGTAGCGAACTTGGTGAAGGAGAAGGCGCTGAGGAAGAAGCTGAGGAACTTGCAGAGGCACTGAACAAAGCAGGGCTTCCTAATGATGTTAAGAAGGAAGCAACCAAACAGTTGCGTCGTCTTACCAGCATGCATCCAGAATCTTCCGAAGCAAGCGTTGTACGAAGCTATCTTGAATGGCTCTCTGAATTACCATGGAAAAAGCTTTCCCGTGACCGTCTTGATATTCTCAAGGCTCAGGAGATCCTGAACGAGGATCACTACGGTCTGGAAAAGGTCAAGGATCGCATCCTTGAATACCTTTCCGTACGCAAACTTAATCCGAAATCTAAAGGACCTATCCTTTGTTTCGCAGGCCCTCCGGGTGTTGGTAAAACATCCCTTGGACGTTCTATCGCACGCTCCCTTGGTCGCAAATTCCAGCGTATCTCCCTTGGTGGTATGCGGGACGAAGCAGAGATTCGTGGTCATCGCCGCACCTACGTTGGCGCTATGCCGGGTCGTATTATCCAGACCATGAAACTTATGGGAACCCGTAATCCTGTTATCATGCTGGATGAAATCGACAAACTCGGTTCCGACTTCAGAGGCGACCCTTCATCTGCATTGCTTGAAGTGCTTGATCCGGAACAGAACAGCAACTTCTCAGATCACTACTTAAACGTACCGTTCGATCTGTCTAAAGTTATGTTCATCTGCACCGCGAACCAGCTGGACACCATTCCAGGCCCATTACTTGACCGTATGGAAGTTATCCAGATTCCTGGATACACCATGCAGGAAAAAACACGTATTGCACGCCGCTACTTACTGCCTCGTCAAGCAGAAGAAAACGGCTTAAAAAAAGACGAAGTCTCTATTGCAGACAGTGTACTTTCCAAAATCATTCAGGAATACACACGTGAAGCAGGCTTGCGCAACCTTGAACGCGAAATCGGCTCTGTATGCCGTAAGCTCGCACGCCAAAAAGCAGAAGGCACTGCTGGTCCATACAAAGTAACAGCCAAAACACTGCAGAAGCTGCTCGGCATCCCACGCTTTATTGATGAAGAAAAAGATGCTGACTTAATTCCAGGTGTAGCTCAGGGACTGGCTTGGACTCCATACGGTGGTGTTATGCTCAATGTGGAAGTTACCCCTATGAAGGGTAAAGGCAAACTGACCCTTACAGGTCAGCTTGGCGATGTTATGAAGGAATCCGCTCAGGCAGCACTCAGCTATGCACGTGCAAACGCTGAAGAGTTGGATATTGACGCTGACTTCCTTGATAAACATGACATCCACATTCACGTTCCAGCAGGTGCAACCCCCAAAGATGGTCCATCTGCCGGCGTAACCTTGCTTATTGCACTTATTTCTGCGCTCAAAGGTCAGTCTGTAAATCAAGAGCTGTGCATGACTGGTGAAATAACCCTGCGTGGACGTGTTCTACCTGTCGGCGGCATCAAAGAAAAAATTCTTGCTGGTGTTGCACGTGGATTACAGCACGTTTGCATTCCAAAACAGAATGAAAAAGACCTTGAAGATGTTCCAGCTGACTTACTTAAGAAAATTGAAGTGCATACAGCCTCACATATCAAGGATATCATCCCACTGGCATTTACTGAATAGTATACAGCAACATGCCATGATACTGGACTCTCCGCGCTACTTTTGATAGCCGAAGACGTCCACTGACTTCGACCATTCGGGGCGGTGAATAAAAATTCACCGCCCCTATTTTGTTAAAGGATATTTTGTATGCAGACTGACGACACAACGCTTTCTAATCTCCACCCTCTCTTCACCCGTCTTTCAGGTCAGGTTATCTGGCTACTTATGGAAGAAAACGAGGCTTCACCAGAAGACCTTAACGCTTTCATGGACAATGTCATGGCGTGGAGATCCAATCATCTGCAAACAATGCGAAACTTAATTGAAGATAAAAAACTCTACATGCAAATTACTGTAGACCGCATTGAAGATATCCCTGAAGACCAAGAAGCCTGTACAACATGCGAAAGCCTTTGCGGAAAAATTATTCCAGCATCCCATCCTGATCTTATCGCCATGCTGCCGCCTTACTCCCTTGGCTGCCGATGCCGTGGGGAAATCATCACAGAATCAGAACTTCCGGAATCGCCAGACTTCCTTACTCCAGAAGACTGTCCAAAACATTCTTTCATGTGCTCCAGCGGATGGTTCCTTAACTACCCATGGGCAAAAACACTTAATAAAGATTAGTCACCACGTAATACCATACCATGCAAACGGTGTCGTAAGCATTCTTCAAAAGCTTTGCTAACCATACGTTCATACGCTATCTTCCCGCTCACAAGAGGGAACAATGAACCAGACTCCATTAGACATTCTTCGGACTACGTACGGCTTTAGAGATTTCAGAGGCAAACAAGAAGATATTATCAACCACATGATTGGTGGTGGTGATGCGCTTGTTATTATGCCAACAGGCAGCGGTAAGTCGCTGTGCTACCAGTTACCATCCATCATTCGTAAGGGAACAGGCATCATTGTGTCCCCGCTGATTGCGCTTATGCAAGATCAAGTCAATGAGCTGGTACAAATGGGAGTTCGTGCTGCCTTCCTCAACTCGAGCCAAAGCCCGCAAGAACAAAGCATGGTGGAACAACAGCTCCGTAACGGCGAACTGGACATGCTGTATGTTGCTCCAGAGCGCCTCGTTACGCCGGTTTT
Source organism: Halodesulfovibrio marinisediminis DSM 17456 (assembly GCF_900129975.1). Taxonomy (NCBI): domain Bacteria; kingdom Pseudomonadati; phylum Thermodesulfobacteriota; class Desulfovibrionia; order Desulfovibrionales; family Desulfovibrionaceae; genus Halodesulfovibrio; species Halodesulfovibrio marinisediminis. The sequence continues at coordinate 99,954 of NZ_FSRG01000003.1, read as the reverse complement.
CCTCGCCCTTCTGGACACAATTCAACCAGCACTTTTCACGATTGATGAAGCCCACTGTGTATCCCAATGGGGACACGATTTCAGGCCGGAATACACACGTCTTTCCATCCTTCGTGAACACTTCCCGCAAGTACCTGTTATCGCCCTCACGGCGACAGCAGACAGCCCTACCCGAAAAGATATTGCTGAACAGCTGCACCTTCAGCAGGCTCCTGTCTTTGCAACAGGTTTTGACCGTCCAAACATCACCTATTCAATCCAGAACAGGGAGCGAGGGCTTGATCAGCTTTTCAGCTTTATTCGCAATAACTACAAGAATGAATCCGGCATTGTTTATTGCCAGTCACGTAAAAAAGTAGAAGACGTCGCAGCAAAGCTTACTGATGCAGGATTCAATGCCCTGCCGTACCATGCAGGAATGAGCGCCATCCAGCGCAACCACAACCAGTCCCGATTCATGATGGAAGAAAATGTCATCATGGTTGCCACCATTGCATTCGGCATGGGAGTAAACAAGCCGAACGTACGATTTGTCGTGCACTTGGGGTTGCCTAAAAGCCTTGAGGCTTATCATCAGGAAACAGGCCGCGCCGGTCGTGACGGTCTTCCTGCAGATGCGCTCCTGCTATATAACTTGCAGGATATCGTCCTTGCACGGCGTATGATTACACGTTCCTCGACCAACCGAGCCATCATCGAACAACACAAATTTAATGCGCTCCTCGGCTTTGTCGAAACCACAGAGTGCCGCCGCAACGTTATCCTTTCGTATTTCGGAGAACACAGAAAAGAAAAATGCGGCAACTGTGACACGTGCCTGTATCCAATTGAAACATGGGACGGTACCATTGCCGCACAAAAAGCGCTCTCCTGTGTGTACAGAACCGGCCAGCGATTTGGTGCAACACATCTTGCAGATATTTTAATCGGAAACCTTACCAAACGCGTCACAGAGCACGAACACAACCACATTAAGACATTTGCCTGCGGTAAGGACCTTGGCAAAGAGACATGGAAAGGTGTGTTCAGGCAGCTTGTAGCTCTCCAAATGCTCGACTCAGATCCCGAAAACGGCAGTCTTAAACTGAATGATATCAGCTGGCAAATTCTCCGAAGTGAAAAAACTGTATCTTTACGACGAGAATCTCTATCTGCAACTGCTGTAAAGCATGTGAGCAAAAAAGAAACAGACGCAGCCATGCAGGATGCGTTACGTCTTCCAGATGCAAACCTGTTACTGGATCTTCTCAAAATGGAACGCACCCGAGTTTCACGCGAGCAAAATATTCCTCCCTACTCGGTATTGCCGGATAAGACACTGCTGGAACTGGTTGCATACCGTCCAACGCAAAAGGATGAACTATGCAATATTCACGGCATTGGCCAAACCAAACTCGCCATGTACGGCGACCTCATACTAACAATATTAACTAACTTTGAAGCAGAACACGGCAGACCAAACTCACTTCCATCAATGCCGCAACGTGCTGCTGCCAAACAAAAGAAAAAAGAAGCCGGAAAAGCAATTACCGGCACTGTGCAGAAGTCAATTGACCTGTTCAAAGAATATGGAAATATTCTACGTGTAGCAGAAGAACGCAGCCTTGTTCCAGGCACCATCTATGGACATATTGCACGAGCTGTAGAACTGGGAGAAATTGAACTTGCCGCTGTAACGGCACAGTTAACCGCAGATGAAATTGAATCTGTCCGCGCCGAAGTGGCTGCTGCTATTGGCACAGGAACAGGTATAAAGGGAGCTCACGCCGCCCTGCACGGTAAATACGACTACGGCCTACTCCGTTGTATTGCCGTTGACCTACAAAACTCCGGTTCCGAAGAATGGTAAAGAAAAAGCCCTCAACTAACATAGTTAAGGGCTTTTTTTATAGTAAAAAACTATTAAGTAAGATTGGTTACAAAATATTCTTTCCACAGATTGAGACAAATTCATGCAATGCAAGGTACGAGGAAATGTCAAGAACGAAGCATAGCCTGACCTACATGAGAGTCAGACATTTCCGAAGTAATGCTGCAGAGTGCGGTTTTGTCATCAATCCAGTTAGCCGCCACCAACGGCAGGAAAAAGGCCAAGCCGGTCTCCTTCTTTCAGCACGCTTTCCAACGCTTCGTGCTTTCCGTTAATGAACATAATTTTCACATCTTCAACTTTAATACCAAGGAGATCTATGACCTGTTTGATGGTGGTTCCATCATCAACAGAGAGCAGATTTCCTTCCGGCGTAAAATCAGAAAGTGTGGCAAAACATTTAATTTCAATCTGCATAGTATGTCCCTTTGTTTACACATCCAACGCAAACAATAAAAAAAAAGAAAGTAAAATACAATATTGAAGTTGCTGAACTAAATAGCTTTTGTCTGTGCAACTCCTGTTACCATTTCATCTGCCGGAGCCAACACTCCTCGCATAACAATAGCACCATTTCGCTTTAACGAAGTAACATGAAGAGTTACGACCTTTCTTCCTTCCACTGTCTCGAGCACGGTTTGCGTTCGCATTGTACTTTGAGGTCTTGCAAGTGTTTCTGTTTGGTATTCACGTACAGGTACACCTAATGCAAAACAGCTTATTAAAAGAGACTCAACTCGATCCCGCTCTTCAGGCACCAAAAAATCAATAAAATGCTTTTTTTGCGGCGCAGCGACACTGCCTAACAATTTTCCGGCAATCTTATTTGCAAAAAGAATGCGCCCGCTTTCATCTATATCCAACACTCCGGTCGGAAGCGAGTCAGAAAAAGCTACAACATCCTCGCCGCCACTTCGGAAACACTTATATAGCTCAAAAACTTCCACAGAAGATGCACAATTCTTACATACAATAGAAAGCAGTGCCATCTCGATAGCAGTGAGGTTTTTAGTATCTTCAGGAAAAACCCCGATAAACATCCCACGCACACGAGAAGAAGTTTCCAGAACATGAAGCAGAACCCTGCGCTGCAGATCATCCGCATGTACAACCACAGGACGTCCTTCCCTAAGGGCAAACGAAAACATTCCGCTATCAATAAACAAATTAATTGCAGCTTCTATTCTATCATTCCAGTCATGTTGGTCTGAATACGCCAGATAAAAATCGGATGTGCCCTCATCCACAAGATATACAGCGGCTGCAGTAAAAGGTGTAATTGTAGCCGCTCGAGAAACTGCCTCATGCAACAACAGTGTCGGTTCGTGCAGCGAGCTGATGCTCACTTGAAAATCACCGAGAGACGCCGCAAGTTCCAAAGCATCAAGAGTAAATCGTGCCTGATCCTCCAACCTTACGACCCTGTCTTTAAGGTACTCTACACCGACAGGTTCTGTCTTATTCTGCATATGCCAACCGTATAATTTCTTTAGACTTAATATAAATCATCTTCACAAAATCGGTAAAAGTAGCTTCCGTAATATTTAACATCTCCCAAGCAGCAGCATTTACTACTGGGGCCGGAACATCATAGACAGGATCAAATGTAAGTGCTTTTGCTACTATTTCTGCAATATGCATTACAGCATGTTCTTTTGTGGTTATATCAGTGGATGCGGTATGGTGTTCTTGTACACTTTTTTCCATTGAAGCAGGAAATCCGAGCCATTTCAAAATACGTCCACCAAGTTCTGCATGGTTCATCTTCATGTACTTTTCTTCTGCTGCACACAAACATAATCCATCACATAGCACTTTTTGACGTACTTTTTCGTATTCATCAGTAAAATTACGACTATAAAAAACGCATCCAACATCGCGCAACAATCCACTGGAAAAGAAACATTCTCTTCTATAAACACCAATAGATGACGCAATATATCGAGCAGCAACACCTGTTGTTATAGCATATCTACAATAGTGCATCATCATAGCAGAATTATATGAATCTTGTACATGATGAATATACACTAACATAATCGCCAAATACAATACAGTCCTGTTTCCTAAAAAAGAAGTACAACTATAGACAGATGTAATTTTACAATTTGATACATGAATTAAAGATTCACATATCTTAAGCAATTTATCTTTTACTCTTTTATTTTTATCTACTGCAGCTACAACAGCCTCAGATGTCACATAGACATCATTCAACATATTCGTTAGCGCAAAAAGATCTTCGGGAAAACCATCATATCCTGAAAGGATCTCATCTAGATCAATACTAGGTACTAAATCGATACTATTAAATGACTGTAAATTAGGCATAGAAGAAGTATGCAGATAAGAAAAAAATCCATCACTAGAATCTTCTGCTTTATCTGCAAGGGCAACACATTCCCTCAACAAGCACGATATCGGGAATGTTCCGATGTCATTGTCACGAAACAACATCTGCATTGCTGGGGTAAAACGTTCCGCAACTACGTCATTAATTTTATCTTTCTGCGCCGCTTTGAAATCGCTATCTGCGACCTCATGCAAAGGGACGTCCCTCACTCCCCATATCTTGAGCACACGTAACGTCTGTTCCGTAATGACATGTCCAGCTGAAAACAGCTTTCTCCCATTAGTAACATGAACATCACCAGAAAAAGTCTGTCCTATTTCAAGGCTAGAAGTCGTCATGGTCTTTTAATTTCCCCTAATAAAAACGCACAAGCAATAAAATCGCATAATCATTTTGACAAAAAGTACTAACAGTTACCAACAAACGCAAATGCAATTGTGCAAAACGCTGTCTTTTCCAACGTATTTTTTTGTGCTACTACTCGCAAAGATTCAAAACCGATTTACTTTTTTTGTAGGCTGTACATGAACTATCTTGATCTCCTATTTATTGTCATTGCTGGATTTTTCTGCATCCGAGGCTTTTTCCGAGGTCTCATTCTGGAAGTTACATCCATTGCCGGTGTAGTTGGTGGCTTTATTTTAGCCAACAACTATTATGAACAGCTCGCAATCCATCTTGAATCTTTAATCGACCCTAAATGGGCCAATGTTGCATCATACGCACTTATCTTCATAGGCGTACTGGTTGTTGCTGCCCTTATTTCGGCACTGCTTCGTAAGCTCATCGGTGCTACCGGGGCGGCACTGCTCGACTACACCCTTGGTGGAGTACTTGGTGGCGCAAAAGGCGTACTTCTTTGCTGCATCATCCTTGCATTTGTCTTACATTTCTTCCCTAATGCAGAACATGTGAAGACCTCTATCTTCGTACCCCATTTACGCATCGTCACAGATATGCTGCGGCAGTTTATTCCCGATACATTATAAACCGTACCTTACGATTAACTGCCCTTGCATCGACAAGGGCTTTTTTGTGTGTGCCCAATATAATTCCATACCGTAACTAAAAAAACGAAGAGCAAAACAATGAATAAAAGTACTACTGAAGCCCTGATTGCCCTGCGGAACGTAATTGACGAGCTCCTCGGAGAAAATGGATGCCCCTGGGACAAAGAACAGACTCCACAAACCCTGTGCGACTACCTGCTTGAAGAAACCTACGAACTGGTAGACGCCATTCGTAGTGGTAACAAAGTTGATGTACGTGAAGAACTGGGCGACGTAATGTTCCTCATGCTCTTCATCGGCAGTCTGTATGAAAAAGATGGTTTTACACTTGCAGACTCCATGCAGGAAAACGCTGCAAAAATGATTCGACGTCACCCGCACGTATTCGGCGAAATGGACGTACAAAACGTTGAAGAAATCTGGGCTAACTGGGAAAAAATTAAGCGTGCAGAAAAGAAAGGAAAAGACGAAGATAAACCGAAAGGCACCTTCGACAGCCTCCCTAGCGGACTTCCTTCCCTGCTCAAAGCATACCGTCTCAACTCAAAAGCAGCTCGTGTCGGCTTCACATGGAACAACGATGCAGATGTAGAAAAACAATACGAAGCAGAATGGAAAGAGCTTGCTGAGGCTATTGAATCCGGTGACAATGAAGCCATTGAAGCTGAATTTGGTGATGTACTCTTTACATTGGTTGAATTTGGCAGACGTAAGGGCATCAAAGCAAACGCAGCGCTTGATAAAACCAACTTAAAATTCCTTGATCGATTCGAAAAAATGGAAGCTCTCGCGCATGAACGCGGTCTTACTTTTTCTGACCTTTCTTTTGAGGAAAAAGATGCGCTCTGGAATGATGTGAAAAAGCAGAACGGCTAATTCTACAAAAAATTCAATTGCATTCTATGCACACCAATCTTGAAGCAATCTATTCCATACTCAGCAAATGGCTGAAAAATGGACAGAAATTCACAGCAGACGTCAAGGAGTACGCTGAGACAGTCCTTGGCGTCTGCACTCTTTCTGAACTTGAATCACTTGTCGCAGACAGCGACAATCCGGATCTCGAACCTTTTTTTGAATATATTATTTTTCCAGATGAGACGTTACTTCACACTCTGGAACCAATCCTTACAGTGCCGCTTTCCAGTGACGACATCGCGGAGCTCACTTCCCGCCTTGCTACAAAAACACCATGCATCACCCTGCATGAGGCAACAAAGACATGTTCTGTTCCAATCCCTGAATGGATGTGGGATGACTTTATTGCAAGGCTGCACCTTGATGACACAACGGTTACATTCCTCGTCCAGTCACTATCAAAGACTCCAGAAACTATCCCTCTAAAAACACAAAGTTATCTACGCACTGCGAATATCCCAGACGTTCCATTTTTACGCAACGCGCTTGTACAATTTTTCATGACAACGCTGCCGCATGATCCGCTGGTTAACGTTATGCTTTCCACATGGGTCGATGTATTAACTTCGCTCCCTTCCAATTGCGAAAAAAACGCTGCCACACTCGAACAACATCTCGAAAAACGCAGGCGTCGCCTATATAAAGCCATATTTGATGCTAACGAGTTCACACGAAAACTTCAGCGCTTCAACATGGAAACTCTCATGATGTCCGGTGACCTGCCACCTGCCATCAATGTAGAGGAAGCGCGCATGCAAATCCGCATTATTGACCGGATAGCTATTGCCCTTTTCCAGAAAAATGTTGGAGCCATTGAGGAACTGGAAGACAGGTCATGGGGCGACTATGTTGATTACCGTCAGCATCTCATGCTGCTTCCTGCTTTTGAAGACATCTAAAAACTTCGCGGGCACCATCCTGTAACCATCCTATACCAAAGTATGATCCAACATTTTTCATTGGCGGATAAATTCTATTACGGCTACAATGCAGCTCAACAAGCTTTTAACGATACGCTGAAATCCTACCTCCGCGTATGAACCTATATATGGATAAATACCCCGCTTATGACTGAAGAAACAAAGAATTCAACATTACAGTGCAAGTCCGACCACATAGGGCCTACCCTTAAGTTCCCACGTAACAATTTGTTCCGCTATTTTACCATTATCCTACTCACATTCTCATTGTACCTTGCATACCTCATTGCTGCGCCGTTTTTGCACACAATAATCCTATCCATTGTTGTCGCCGCATGTTGTTACCCTGTATACAAACGCATCTTAGCCATAGTACATGGTCGCGAAATATGGGCTGCCACCATTAGTATATTGCTTCTTGTTCTCTGCATTGCAGTACCGCTGACTTTCTTTATTACAAGTCTTATCCCGCAAGCAGTTGACAGTGTGCACGCCGTGACAACATGGCTTCAACAATCACAGTCCGAGTCATTCCTTGCTGATATTCAGCACAACCCGACCTTACAATGGCTCCATGAAAAGCTTCCATTTTTTGACATAAACGAAGCCGCTATAAAATCATACCTTGCAACAATCTCAAAAACTGTCGGCCAACAAGTTGTTACTTTCGGTACCTCTGCACTGGGAGACACCTTAAACTTTGTAGCCAAGTTCCTGCTTATGTTGCTTATTGTCTTTTTCTTACTCAAAGACGGCAACAAAATGATTGCAGGCCTTAAGTACCTATGGCCAATGCGTGAATCTCAGGAAGATGCATTGCTGCATTCCCTACGTTCCACCTCCCGAGCTGTTCTGGTAGGTGGTCTGCTTGTAGCGATCATCCAAGGTCTCGTGGGCGGTATCGGCCTTGCATTTGTAGGCATTACTCCGCTGTTCTGGGGAACGGTAATGAGTTTTTGCTCACTTATCCCGATTGCAGGTACCGGCATAGTCTGGATTCCGGCAAGTCTTTACCTGCTTGTCACATCCGGATGGCAACCAGCATTATTTATGGTGCTGTGGGGCGCTATCCCTGTTGCAGCAGTCGACAGCTTCTTGCGCCCGTACTTCATGCGTGAAAGCTCAGGCGTTTCCGTATTTTTTATTTTCCTTTCCATCCTTGGCGGATTAAAGGCATTCGGTATGCTCGGCATTCTGTACGGCCCACTTATCTTGAGCTTTGTTATGGTAATGCTCAAGATTTACGGAGAAGAATACCATCACGTTCTGTCAGAAAATTCCCGTCATTAAGACTGATTCTACAAAGTAACAGGTGCCTCAATGACTCAACTAACTCTTCGTATTAGAAATACAAAAAGATCACACGCAACGTGGAAATACCTTTTGCAGTCTCCCTCAAAAGTAACTGCGGACATCGGCGATACCATGATGAACTTTTTGACTAACCGTGTTGAATTTGATGAAGAATACATTGACTCAGAAATCAAGACCATCTTCATTGACGGCAAACCTGTTGACGACCTGAACACAGCAATCATTCCTGCAAACGCCCGCATTGCGCTTGGCGCAGTCGCTCCGGGCGTTGCAGGAATAACTATGCGCCGCAATAGCCCTATTTCCAGCATGCGTAGTGGCATTACATACCACAATACAGAACCAGCTCAGGAGATCACAGAAGGTACTGTAACCCTACTGCTTTTCAACTCCATCATGGAAGACAAAGGACTCAATATCCTGAAGAAAGGTATTTCAATTCCTGCCTCGAAGCTTGAAGCTGCGGTTGAAGAAGTACCAGAGTCAATTTCTACCGCATCATTAGATGGTACCTCTATATCTGTTGCAGAGCTGCTTCAGTGGATACGAAAAAACCCGCAGTCACAAGTGCAACTACGGGTTAATTCACATTCATAATGCTTCAGACTGTTACTGAGTATCAGCCTCAAATCCAGGAATGGTAAAACTACCACTGCCCTGATCCTGTCCATTACCTTTAGGACAATCTGGCTGCAGGTAACAAATGTCACATGCACCCTTGAACGGGTAAAAAGTGAGAACAGCAAAACGACGAGAAAGTGCAGACGCGTTGTCGTTGTACGGACAACCGAGGTCTTCCATAGCATCTACAAGTCCGTCAGTAGGTCTTGGTGCCGGAGCACAGCCTGCAGTTTCAACATCAGGAAGAACAGAGTAAATGCTGCTCATGATGAACGCCTGTGCAAGGTTGGTAATCATGTATGCATCAGACGGGGAGTCATCCCATGCAGCGTCTGTATCTTTTTCCGCTTCCTCATCAAGCCAAACAGCAAGGTATTGAATTTTACCAACTTTGATTTTCTTTACGGTAAGGTGGTTGAGCCACTTTTCCCATAAGGAAGACATCTTATCCATCAAAGCGCCGTCAATACGAGTCTCCTGACTCAGCTGCAGCAGCAATTCAATATCAAAATATGGTTTAGCTTCGAGATTTTCGCTTGTATAGTCAGCCATAATCCTCTCCCGGGATGGTTGATTTCGTGAGTTGTGACTGTGCTGTATAACCGCAATTCAGTCAAGTCCCACAAACAAGAGAAGCCTTTGCCAACAATAATACACGCGTGTATATTGCCATTCATCTTACCATGCTACTACACATGCGGCTGCCCGCATCGATCGCAATAAAAAAACAACGACGAGCAGGAGACAACCATGCCCCGCAGCTTTAAGCTTCCATCAAAAATCCGCTTCGAATACGACATCCGCGAGGGAGTCAAACAACAATACACCCACGGCGTATGGGGTGGTGTGAACTCGCAGGGTGAAATCGAAATGAATTTCTATACTGAATCTGACAAGCTTCCTGACTTTTCCGAACGTGTCATTAATCCGGATGGAACTCTTGGGCCAGAGCTCATTGCTCAGACCGAAGAAAAAGTACTGGTTCGAGATGTTCATTCACGCATTGTGATGAACTATCATAGCGCACAGGCATTACGTCAGTGGCTTGATGAAAAGCTGACAGCAATTGAAACTGAAGAAACAGATATCACTGATGTGTTTTTTGGTGATCCGGAAGGCGGGCTAGAGCAGTAAACGTCATTTGCCCAGAACTCTATAGTAAATAGATTAAAAAAGGAGGTTGCATAGCTACCTCCTTTTTCACATTCAGAAAACGAACAATGTTATTAGAGCCCCAAAAGCTCATATGAATACATCCTAAACACGGCGTAGCACTCGTCCGCGAACAAATGCAACAATAGGTTCAATTGCCTTAGGGGCAATCAACCATGACGTGCACAAGTACAACCCACAGAAAAGAGTTCCACTTACTGCCAACGAAATAAAAGCACCTGTGAGCGGACGTCCTTCAAACAATAGAGGAACCTGCTGCACAACATAGACAGACCCCACCATTGCAGGAATACACAGTACTGCTGAAAGCAGGAACATACGTAGGACGCCTGTAAAGGCATCACTACCATGTCTACGCATCCAGACAGCTGACAGAACCAGCGTATAAAGAACAACTGACATAGTTCCAGCCAACGCCACGCCCATCACGCCTATAGTTTTACTCAAAAACCAGTATAGAGGTATGGCCATGATAGAAACCACACTGCCCACAACAGCAGGGGTAATGGTATCTTTATATGCATAGAAGGCTCGTCCAATCATCTGCTGTACGCCCCAGAACGCAACTGAAGCCAACATAATCTGCAGAAGCGGTGTTGCACCAAGAGTTTCCTCTAAACCAAAGCTACCCTGTTGAAAGATAAGACGAAGTGTCGGTTCTGCTGCACTGATCATCCAGAAGGAAAGAGGGACGATAAAAAGCATCGTATTCCGCAATGCCTTGCTAAGTGTAGAGTTGAACTCTGCTGTATCCCCTTTTGCTACCAACGCTGCAAGGAACGGATATGAAGCCACCCCTGCAGCCTGAGCAACAACTCCCACAGGAACCAACATAATACGACGGGAGTAGTTCAAAAGACTTACTGAACCGTCACCAGTAAGAGAACCAAAGATACGTACAAACTGCTCATCAAGTACAACAATGGATTGCCCTATCATAAGAGGCAACGCCAACAAAACAAAACGTTTTAAACCTTGATGGCGCAAAGCAAAACGCCATTGGAACCCACCGCTACGCACGGCAAGATACGGCAGCATAAAACTTCCTGTTGCAGCACCAAAAAGTACGCCCCAGCAAAATCCTTCCATTCCTCTATCGATCATAAACAGACCGCCGATAATGATGCTTGCATTATAAACAAGAGGAACAAGCGCCGGAACCATGAACTGTTTGCGCATGTACAACACGCCGGAAAAACATGAACCTAACAGGAAGAAAATCTGCGCAGGCAAAATAATGCGTAAGAAATAGGTAAGACGCGCAATCGAAGCTGCATCAAACCCCGGTGCCGCGATCTTTGCTAAATAGGGAGCCCCTATCCATGCAGCACAAGTTCCCGCTGTGATAAACATACATACCCAGAACAGCACGGAAGAAAAAAACGTCCAGCCTTCGTTCTCGTCCTTACCAAAATATTCAGCAAGTAACGGGATAAGGGTTATGGAAAAATACCCGCCAGCAAGCAGGTAATTAAGAAAATCCGGAATAACAAACGAAGCAAAATAGATATCAGACTCTATGGATGCACCGTAATAAAAGGAAATAACCTTATCACGGATAAGCCCCATAAATCGCGACAGGAAAATGCTCACAGCCATAATAACTGCCGCAAGTCCCATGTGCTGTCTGCCTGTTAAGAACGCCATTTGTGCGTTAGCTCCTTACATAAAAACCCTGAAATAGTATCGCATTGGACGACGACTATCTGCTCATACAACAATCTACGTTACGTACCTCATCAAGGTTTGAAATACTACTGATGGTTTACTCGTGATTTTATCGAAAAGTACAAATATGTTAACGACACACAAGCTGGCAATCTGTTTTTCTTGTTATACAACACAAATCTAACATATAACCAGCCTTAATAATAACAATATCACTTTTTGCAAATTTACTGCTTGACTTTAACCGTTATTAAAACATACTAGACATAGAACTCATGCAGAGGACACAAGGGACCTGGCCCGATGACTGTCCGGCAACCTGTACTACCACAGTAGTTCAAGGTGCTAAGCCAGCCGCTTTACGCGGAAACCATGAGGCTGTTTACGCACATCCAGCCTCTCAATTGAGAGGCTTTTTTTATTCCTTCGGGCGGATTTTTAGCGATTGCGCGCCCGATAAAACAATACAGCTAAGAGCTTTCCGGATATTCCGGAGAAAAGGAGATTGTCCATGTTAGCCTTCTTAACACAATTTGCTAAAGCCCCAAAAGCAGATATCGTGTTTTTGTACCATGATTCCAAGGTGCAGCCTGCTCCTGCGCAATACACCGATCCATTGGAACTCCTAGGCGACATACAGATGCTTCACTTGACGCAGAAACAAAAAGAAGAACTGCGCGCAAAACTCCGTAACGATCTCGTCACAGGTGACGAGCAAGAAATATGGCGTCATAGAGCGCTACGCAAAAACCTAATTCATTCTCTTGGGCAAATCGTGTAAGCACCCAAGAAAAAAGCCAAAGGAATATTTCCTTTGGCTTTTTTCTTTTCATCTTATGGGGCACTGTAGTGCTTCTCTACTAAAACCCCAGAGAAGCCAGAGCATCGTTCAGCTCTGCATATGAATGAATAGTACGCACCCGTTTCTTTTCTTTGCGCTCAGATGAACGTCGGTTGAACCAGATACCGTTCATGCCAACCTCTGTGGCACCCCAAATATCATCCATGTAGCTGTCACCGATCATCACAACACGCTCTGCAGGCAATTGAAGATCATTCAAAGCATAACGCCAAAACTCCACCCAAGGCTTCGGCCTGCCTGCCTTACCAAAGCTGTAGACAGCAGAAAAGCATTCACGGATACTCAACGGTTCAAAAGCAGCGAAGATTGCTTCGTCACCAGATTCTGAAGCATTTGTAGCCAACGCAACCCGCCAGCTTTTACTTGCAGCCTTAACTGCTTCTACTGCCCCTTCAACAGGAGGAACCGTGGACCACCCCCGCTCTTCTCCCTGATAGACCGGCATGGTCTCCATAAGAGTTCCACCCCAGTCAAACAATAATGCTCTATCAAACATGTGTATCCTCTTCATATCCACATACTCTACAAAAAAACCCGAAGGCGAAAAACGCCTTCGGGTAAATATATAGATGGAACAACGACGACCTAGAAGGGCACGTCATCCATTCCACTAGCTTCAGATGGGAATGCGGGACCAAGGTCTTCATTACCAGAATTATACTGCTGCTGAGGCTGGAAATTGTTGTTCTGCTGCGGACGCGGAGCATTGTTCTGCTGGAAGGAACGACGTTCGCCGCCCTGCTGCATAGCATCACCCTTGCGATCGAGGAACTGCACACGCTGTGCTTTAATTTCCGTAGTATAACGGGTCTGACCCTGCTGATCCTGCCACTGGCGGGTCTGAAGACTGCCTTCAACATACACAAGGCTTCCTTTACCAAGGTAGTTAGCGCAGTTTTCAGCCACACGCTGGAAGACAACCACACGGTGCCACTCAGTACGTTCCTGTTTGTTACCGTCACGGTCTGTGAAGGATTCGTCTGTCGCTACGTTAAAGTTAGCGATAGGCGTACCATTACCCGCGTAACGTAACTCCGGGTCTGCACCAAGACGACCGATGATCATCACTTTATTCAGCATTATTGGGCTCCTTAAAATTGACTTTATCTACGATTCTTACTCGTTCGGTAAATCTTTTTCAAGGTCTGATAATGCATCTTCGATTTTATCCGTAAGCTGGTTAGCTTTCTGCGGATTCCACTCGCTTAATGCTTCTTCAAGCTCCTGACGGAGCGCAAAAATAGCATCAAGCGGCTCTTTGGCATACGCCTTTAATTCATCAGACCAGTCAGCAAAGCGGCACGCGTCCACCAGTGTTTCAATCATCTCAATCACACCGGCTTTAGCCACATAGCGTTGCTGTTCTTTAGGAAAAGCAAGCTCGTATAAACGAGGCCAAGCTTCCTTCACTTCGTCCTCTGAATAAGTAGACGCCCAAACTCGAACCTGCAGAACTTTACCCATACTTACTCCTGTTCAGTCCACTCGGTCTGTACGCGAACAACTACGTCTTCAATAAGAGGAAGCTGATCCGGCGGACATACACCGATGAGTGGCGCCCCAGAATCAATGTTCTCATTATGCTGGAAGTAAACGGAGTAAATTACGCCGTCCGGTCCAGAATAGTTGAGCGGTGCTTCACGTTTCATACGGGACATAATGAACAATTCCATACCATCGTGTACAGTAACACTCTGGGAGCCGGAACTCTTAATCTTGCTGTCCACTTCCGGAACAAAGTAGTACTTCGCACGCTCCGGAGCTTCGAACAAGTATAATGCTTTTTTAAGAATAATGCTGAGAACTTCCTCTTTAGAAAGGAAGTGACGCAGGCGCACAAGTTCAGTGCCTGCTTCTACGAAAGTGCCTTCAAGCTCAGTGTAGATTTTTTCAACAACACCCTTCTGAGGTGCACGGATAATCTTATCGTTGCGTTCACGCTGCAAGGTTGCAATCGGGGTACCTGGAATTTCATGCCATGTACCAGTTGCGCCGATAACGCGGTCACCTTCTTTGATGGAACCAAAAGATACTACACCGGTATGAGGAGCGGTAATAACCAACTCTTCGTACGGAGAAGCTTTAATCTCTTCAAGAAGTTTTGTAATGTCGAGCATCTAAAGCCTCCACTATCTGTAGTAAAGGTTACGGCCGCCCATAGTCATAAGCGCCTGAGATAAGTTATGTCGTGCATCACGACGATCCCAGATACCCTGAATGTGACCACGGCTGAGAGCCTTCTGGGCACGATGGTAATCTGGTGGGATATCCATACCGGTTGTTTCCTTAATAACGCCAGGACCAGCAAAACCGATGTTAGAAGAACGGATTGCGAACTGGTAAGGAGAACAACCAAGGAAGCTTGCAAGCGGACCTGCATAGGAGTTGGTGTCGTACAGTACGAGGTACAGACCACCAGCGTCGATGTAACGGCGAACAGCCATTGTACAACGAGGCATCTGAATTACGCCGTTAACACCTTCCTGAATACGGATACCTGCAGTGCCGTGAACATAGCTGATGAACGGGAAGCGTTTTTTCTTCGCACGCTCTGCTGCCTGAATGAACTTTTCACCTTCTGCAGCACCAACAGTACCACCGCGGAACGGTGCGATAAGGGTAGCAACAACAACTTTCACGTTGTTAATGCGTGCCTCAAAGGTGGTGCAGGAAGACTTAAGTCCAGTCTTATTTTTCGCCTGCTCAAGTTTAAGGTCGAAACCTTCAAAACCAAGCGGGTTAGCAGATTCAACTTCAGTGTTAAACTCAAAGATGGAACCCGGATCAAAGATGTTATGCATGTACCACTGGTATTCCATTGGGAAATGGTGTCCACAGCTATTACATACACCGGCATACTCGCCAAAGAGGTCAGGAGCCCAAAGGTCCTGACAACCGTGAGTTTCCGCATTCGGACAGGTAATCGCACGATCTTCTTTCGCACGTGGAGAAATGTAGCTCCACTGGCCTTTACCCTGATCCTCTTCGTCCCACTGAGAAAGCATAGTAAGCTCTTTCTCTTTGTCGGCTTTGGAGGTGCTGGCAGGAATAGCTTTAGTAAGCTTTTTCCAAGGACCTTTCACCTTGTCCATCAGAACACGAGCTTCCGCATCCACTTCTTCTACTGCGTACATCAGTTTTTTCTGATGTGAACGCCACAGGTCGTACTTAAAGTAGGAGTAAGTATCCCATCCTTTTTCTACGAACCATGCTGCCACACGACGATGAACCGGACGGCGGTCGATGTAAGCGGATTTGGATAGTTTATTAAACTTCGCATGACGCTTGGCGATAAGACGAGTACGAGCCTTCTTGCTCAAGCTCCAGCGAACATGGATGTTTTCAAGATCAAGATCTTCGATTGACTTACCTTTACGACGGCGCAGTGCCATAGCACGGAAAGGAGAGAATCCTTTTACGTTCAGAACAACTTCATCAGTTGCGCGGATAACTTCCTGACGCAAACAGCGGAAGAATTCGTAATGGTAAGGACGAGCACCGAGAGGCGGCTCCTGAATCTTGTGGTCAATATAACCCATGCGCACGTTGTCATCAGCAGTAATTTTGAGCTGATGTGCACACTTTTCAACAAGTTCAGAACCTGCACGCTCTCCACCACGAACACGGCCTTCAATAGCTGCCGCACCTTCTGGTGAAATAACAGAGTAGTACCCGTGTGAAAGCATCAGACGGCTGTCAGCTAAGCCGATAGCTTCAGCACCACCGGAACCACCTTCAGAGAAGATAGATACAACCGGCACGCTGAGCGCTGCCATTTCATACAAGTTCTTAGCAATCTGCTGTGCCGCGCCAGGTGCATCTTCAACCGGGAAGGATCCCGGAGTGAATACAAAGGTATGCACAGGAATGTTCTCGGTTTCTGCAACACGCATGTAATGCAACGCTTTTGCGTTACCCCAAGGTTTTACAGAGCCACCGTTACGGAACTCTTCGCCGTGCCCTTTTTCCTGACCGATAACCATAACCGGCTGGTGGTAAACGCGCTTGCCGCTGCGACGAGTAATGTACGCACGAGCAATCAGCATAGATGGGTCAATGCTGTTTTCGTCTTTACCACCGATTTCGGTGTAGTTATCGTATACGTTTTCTAAGATATCACGAAGACAGATACGCTGTGAATGACGCACAATGCGTACCTTGTCCATCGCGGTAAGTTCATTTTCAAGATTACGTTCAACAAAACCAAAGAGGTCTTCAAGCGTTGTGAGAGCAGCAAACTTGTCTTCAGTAGACAAGGCGTTCTCACGCTGAACGAACTCTTCAAGCTTTGTTTCAAGCAGACGGATATTTTCCTGCTGCTTATCACCGAAGATGTCTTTGATGTACGTAAGACGTTCGGTTAAATGCTGTGTTCTCTTTTCGGTATCCATATAGTCTCCCCCGCGCCGCTAGGCGGGGTTGATAATGCATTACTGAGCGTTACGGCTCCAGCACTAGAACTTAAGAATTTCGTCAGTTTTAGTGCGCAGGAAGTTAACATTGGACTTAAGAGACTCACCACCCTGATTCTGGCCGGTAAGACGCAGTTCATCCAAGAATTCCTTGCCGTGTTTTTTTACCTCAGACAGGTCTTTACCCCAAATAATCGCAAGGGCAAGGTTAGGGTCAAACTCGGTTGGAATGTCATACGCAACGTCCGTAGGAACATGAGTATGCATTTCAAGCCAATCGTGTTTATCCCAACCAAAATCCTCAATGAGACCAACCCACGGAGTAAATTTGATCTCCGGGTTTTCTGCAATGAGGCGGTACTCAATACCAACACCTTCAAAGGTGATGTTATCCTGAGAGTACCCAAGAGGTTCCCCTAAACCTACTCGAATCTGCTCTGCGATAAGGTCAACACCGGCTTTACCGTTAACGCGGGAAATCATAGCAGAAACACCGTTTTCTACCTGAATACGGGTGTTAACTTCCATGAGGAACGGGCGACCGTCGCGGGTTACAATCCATTCCCAGGTACCTACGTTATCGTAGCCAACCTTGCGCGCCATAGCGAGGGAGTATTCGGTAATATCGTCCAGAACTTTCTGAGCGTCGAATGTGTAGTTGATAGAGCTTGGGTCAAAACCCGGCGCGATTTCAAGGCGTTTTTGAAGACCGGTAGACTGGATAGAGCAGTTACGTGTACCGAAGTGTACTGGATTTTTACCGGTACGGTCGGACACGATCTGTACTTCCAAGTGGTTGAAGTCTTTGATGCGCTGTTCGATAAGCACACCTTCGTCACTGAACTGACGAAGAGAATAGCTGCGGATACGACGGTATACAGATTTAAAGAGGTCAATATCGTACACCTCTTCAATACCCATACCGCCACCACCTGCGGAAGCTTTTACCAGTACCATTGGGCGTTCAATGCCCTGCTCTTCCTGAAATTCGAAAAGCTGACGAGCAATCTTTTCTGCTTCAAGTTCGTCGTACACTGGGCGGTCAGACCCCGGTACGGTTGGTACTTCTAAGCTACGCGCAAGGCGTTTGGTGTTAATTTTATCGCCCAGCTCACGGATAATTCTCCATGACGGACCGATAAAAATAAGCTTATTTTCACGCTGTGTTACACGTCGTGCAAAACGATAGTCTTCTGCAAAGAAGCCATAGCCTGGATGAATAGCAGTCGCACCTGATTCATCAGCCACAGCTAGCAGTTCGTTTGCATCCTGATAAGAAGAAATACGGTAAAGGCTTTTTTCGCCTCCATGCTCTTTAGCCATGCGAACATGGCCGGAAGCTTTATCTTCTGCAGTGTAAACACAGACAAAACCTAAACCAAGCTTTTGACAAGCCTGCATGATACGGATGGCAATTTCCCCTCTGTTTGCCACCAGCACCTTGTGGTTTGTATTCTGCACGTATTACCCTCGATTTTTGCAGCCTAATCAGCTGCAGATTTTTCTCTTTTCTTAGCGATCATTCGCTTTTGCAATTCAAGCACAAGCCTGTCGAGCCGTGCTTCCTGTCTGCGATCAAGAGTGCGGAAGTCGCAGCCAATTATGCCATTATCAAGTATTCTGACGACTCTGCATGTAAGATCGGAAAGGTATGTCTTTCCCGCAACAAGAATAGAAACAGAGTACTCAGCGCCCTCTTTTAATAATACTGACTCATTTTTTATCGCGAACCCTGTTACACTGACGTCCAGAATATCGCAAGTCAGATTTTGCTCTTCAAAGGTAACGGCAATTCCGTACGCCTTTGCACGAAAAGCCCTACGACGCTCATTCCCCGTTGGCATAGTAAAATCGAGATTACCCATAGCTACTTGCCCACCCGTCTTTCTAAAACAAATTCAACTCGTCTATTCTGCGCTCTGTTTGCTTCATTGATATTGGGCATGATCGGGTCAAGATCGCCAAGTCCAGTCGCGGTAAGTCGTTGGGACTCGATACCTCTTTCAATATAGTAACGCAGAACATTGACTGCACGCAATGCTGATATTTCCCAGTTATCTTTATAGCGGCTTGAAGGACTTGGCTGCAGATCATCAGTATACCCTTTGATATTGATACTCTGAGCTTTATTCTTCAAAAACAACTGGCGCATTTCCTCTAACAATACATAGCCGTTCCGGCTTAATGTTACCTTGCCATTTTCAAACATAGCGGCGGATGGAAGCCGCAAGGTTACTACACCTTCATCAAAAACAGCTCCGATCTGCCCTTCCAGCCCTTTCTGGTTAAGATAGGTCCGAATATCTGAATACACTTGTCGCTGTGCTTCAATCAGCTGCTTCTGCAAACGGACGGACTCCAGAATTGCGGTATCGTCCTGCCGTACAGGTGAAGTAAGTAAATTCTGATCATCGCCACCAAAAACCTGACGAACTGTTAAAAAAGAGTCCGTAAACTGCTTTTGATCGATAACTGACATAGAAAAAAGTAATACAAAGAAGGCCAGTAACAAAGTTACCATATCTGCAAACGTTGTAAGCCATGTGCCCTCTTGAGTGTCTTCTCCGCTATCGTTTCCTAATGCGTAGTCATCTCTATCTTCGAACATCTTTTCTGTCCTCTGGAGAAATAAATGAGCTTAATTTTTCGTATACTAAGCGCGGGTTATTGTTTTCCAGAATACACTTGGCGCCTTCAAAGATAATATTAAGCTGAACCTCTTCCTGAAGGGTTCTTGCCTTCAGCTTACCAGCCATAGGCAGGAAAAGGAGGTTAGCGAGCAACGCACCATAAAATGTTGTGAGAAGAGCAATAGCCATTGCGGGACCGATAGTTGAAGGATCATCCAGATGTGCAAGCATCTGAACCAGACCAATCAGCGTACCAATCATCCCGAAAGCAGGAGCTACAGCACCGAGCCTGTTAAATACAGCAATTGCAATATTCTGTCTTCGTTTCATTGACAGAATTTCAATTTTTAATGTGTCATGAATAATATCTGGATCAGCGTTATCAGCAATAAGCTGACATGCTTTTTTGAGCAGTGGGCTTTCAGTCTTAATATTTTCCAGAGCAACCAGACCTTCACGGCGGCTGATCTCTGCAATACGAACCATGGTGTTAACCACTTCCGGAATCTTAGTACGGCGGGAAGCGAAAACTTTTACAACGCTTGCAATAGCAAACGCCACTTCTTCTAAAGGAAATGTTACAAAAATAGCAGCACCGGAACCACCAAATACAATCATAGCGCCCGGTATGTTAATAAAATCGCCAACACTCCCCCCCATAAAAATTGCGCCAGCAACAAGAGCAAAACCAACAACGACCCCGAGAAGAGTTGCAATATCCATATATTAAACCTATGTAACAGGCGGGTTCGTATAATTTATCACAACATGTGACTGCATCATGTTCCGTCAAACCCATTACGGAACATGTTTCCCTACAATCTATCAATAGGTATAGCAGGTTATGCAAAGTTTGAATAAAGTACATAACGCCGTACAGTCAATCAAAGAGCTTGCAAAAAACGATCTTTCTCCAAAAATCGGCATTGCACTTGGCACCGGCCTTGGTGATTTTGTAAACGCGGTTACTATAACCGAGACCATCTCTTACAACGACATCATTGATTTTCCGCATTCCACAGTGGAATCGCATGCAGGACAGTTTGTTTTCGGCACACTCGCCGATGTTCCTGTAGTAATTCAACAGGGAAGAAACCACTTATACGAAGGGTATTCCCCTGCTGAAGTAAGCATGGGGGTCCGCGTGATGGCCTCATTAGGTATTGATACCTATATTGCCACCAATGCCGCAGGCTGCCTTGTTCCACAATGGGATGCCGGAACCCTCATGGCAATCACCGACCACATCAACTTTACTGGACGTACACCTCTTTCCGGTAGCAATGTTGACAACTGGGGACCGCGTTTCCCTGACATGAGTCAGGCATACGACCCGCAGCTCATAACCTGTGCAATGGAAGAAGCTGCCAAGCTCGGTATTCGACTGGAACGAGGAATCTATGCAGGAGTACATGGTCCGCAAATGGAAACTCCGGCTGAAACCCGCATGTACAAACGCCTTGGCGCTGATGCTGTCGGCATGTCTACCGTTATGGAGGTCATTGCCGCCCGTCATCTCGGGCTACGGGTTCTTGGTGTGTCCTGCCTGACAAACAAAAACCTTCCCGACTGCATGGAAGATGTTCCGCTTGATGAAATTATCCGTACAGCAAACAAAGCCGGTGCAAACCTCTCTGCCCTGCTGCAGGCAGTTGTCGCCAAGCAACGCTAACACGGGCATCCCCACCTAATATACTTCCAACAGCCTCGTGCACGGGAACATCTGATTCCTCAAAGCACTTATCGGAAGTTTATTGCATTTCATTAGAATGATATGGGCACAGTGAGCTTTCTCTGACAGAAAGCTCACTGTGCCCTATTTTTCGTGCTTTCACGCTCTCCGCATGCTACATTATCAGCAAAACACATGCCTGAGTGCTTGCCCTTTCCCTCGCTTAGGTATATGCCACCGACACAACGCATAACCGCGAAAGTTTCGCCATGCCGCCAAAACCAGCAGCAACGATAGAACTTTTGCATTTATATAAGGAATTATCTGTGACTCAGACTACTCATAACGATGCAATTCGTAACGTTGCGATTATCGCGCACGTTGACCACGGCAAAACCACCCTTGTTGACGCAATGTTCAAACAGGGCGGCATCTTCCGCGCTAATCAGGAAGTTGATGACCGTGTAATGGACAGCATGGACCTTGAACGCGAACGTGGTATTACCATTGCAGCAAAAAACTGTGCTGTTTCTTGGAAAAACACAAAAATTAACATCATTGACACCCCGGGTCACGCCGACTTTGGTGGTGAGGTTGAACGTTCTCTTACAATGGCTGACGGCGCAATCCTGCTCGTTGACGCATCCGAAGGCCCACTTCCGCAGACTCGTTTCGTACTCAAGAAAACTCTTGAAGCCGGACTTAAAGTTATTGTTGTTATCAACAAGATTGACCGTCCAGACGCACGTATCAGCGAAGTACTTGATGAAGTGTATGACTTGTTCATCGACCTCGAAGCAACCGACGAACAGCTTGAGTTCCCTGTTCTGTATGCAATCGGCCGTGACGGCGTTGCAATGACTTCTCCAGAAGAAGAACAGAAAGACCTCACCCCACTCTTTGAGACTATTCTTTCTGAAGTTCCAGGTCCTAAGCATGACCCTGAACAGCCATTCCAGATGCTCGTTGCTGACCTTTCCTACTCCGACTACCTCGGTCGTCTTGCTGTAGGCCGTGTATTCCACGGTTCCATCAAAAGTAACGATCAGCTTGCATGCATCGGTGCTGACAACACCCCGCGTAGCCTACGCGTATCCAAAATCCAGACCTATGAAGGCTTAAAGCTTGCTGAATCAAGCACTGCCAACCCGGGTGACATCGTAGTAATTTCCGGTATCGAAGACGTTAAAATCGGCGATACCATTTGTACTAAAGAAGACCCAAAAGCACTGACACGCATTAACGTTGACGAACCAACCGTTTCCATGCGTTTCAGCATCAACTCTTCTCCGCTTGCAGGCACTGAAGGCAAACACGTTCAGTCCAGTAAAATCCGTGAGCGTCTCAACCGTGAGACCATGCTCAACGTAGCAATCCGTGTTGAAGACAGTGAAGAGCGTGACAGCTTCATCGTAAAAGGCCGTGGTGAATTCCAGATGGCTATCCTCGTTGAACAGATGCGTCGTGAAGGCTTCGAACTCACAATCGGTCGTCCAGAAGTTATCTTCAAAGAGGTCGACGGCGTTCTTTCCGAACCAATGGAAAAACTGTTCATCGACTGTGACGACGTGTTCATGGGCGTTGTGACCGAGAAACTCTCTGCACGTAAAGGTCGCATGACCAACCTCGTGAACAACGGCACTGGTCGTGTACGTATGGAATTCTCCATTCCATCCCGTGGCCTCATCGGTTACCGTGACGAGTTCCTTACCGACACCAAAGGTACCGGCATCATGAACTCCCTTTTCGACGGTTACGAAGGATACCGCGGCGAATTCCCGACCCGTCACACAGGCTCTCTCGTGTGTGACCGTTCTGGTCAGTCCGTTGCATATGCACTCTTCAACCTTGAGCCACGAGGCGAAATCTTCATTGATGCTGGCCTGCCTGTATACGAAGGCATGATCATCGGTGAACACAACCGTGACAACGACCTCGACGTAAACCCATGTAAGGGTAAAAAACTCACCAACGTTCGTGCTTCCGGTAAAGACGACGCTGTTGTTCTTACTCCGGTACGTCCTATGACTCTTGAGCGTGCTATTCACTTCATCACTGAAGATGAGTGCGTAGAAGTTACCCCTGAGTCCATCCGCTTGCGTAAGAACATCCTCTCTGGACAGGATCGTCACCGCCTTGCAGGACGTAAAAAGAAAGCAGCAGAAGGCAAATAGTTTTGCTGCAATAAAGAAGTACACTCTTCTTGTTGAATACAATAAAGGCCGCGAAGTACATTACTTCGCGGCCTTTTTATTAAAAAGCAAAATATAATCGGAAAACTGTAGTGTTTCCCTTTCTTTGCGCTTAGTACGCTAAACGCTCCCCATCACCTGCCCTATAAACTCTACAGCACGAATTTCAGACCAGTAGTAGTCGTCATCTGCAATACGGACAAAACCGATATGTCCTCCATCCGCCGGAGTTTCAAGATAAAAATACTTACTGCGATGAGCATGACCGGTTGGATAACAGGTCGGCCAAAGGAAAGGGTCGTTCCGAGCGCTAATTAGCAAAGTAGGAATACGCACCCTGTCCAGAAATTTCACGCTTGAACTTTTTTCCCAGTATTCAAGGGCATCTCTGAAGCCATACCAGGGAGCAGTATATGCCTCATCAAAATCTTTAAACGTTTTGACATCATTGAGGTTACGTATATCCACCATTTCCGGATACGCCTCGTGTTTCTGAACAAGCTTCTCTTTCAACGTGCGCATAAAATTTTTCAGATAGATGGCATTAGCTGGCTTATCCATAGCCTTAGCAGCCCCGACCAGATCACACGGAACAGAAAAGACAACTGCAGCCTGTACACTGGAATGAACAACATGGTCAGGGTTGCCAAGGTAGTTCAAAATTTGATTTCCGCCCATGCTGAAGCCAATAAGGACTATCTCTTCATACCCCTTTTTAACGCAATAATTCACGACAGACTGCAAATCTTCTGTCGCGCCACTGTGATACATGTAGAGCTGTCTGTTCGGAGCCCCGCTGCACCCTCTGAAATTCCATGCAGCTGCATCCCATCCAGCCCGAACCAACGCTCTGACCATTCCTTTCACATAAGAACGTTTTGAATTACCTTCCAATCCATGCGAAACAATAGCTAACCGTCTTTTAGGACTGCCAAAAATTGTATAGTGAAAATCGATATCCAAAAAATCATTATCAGGTGTCGTTATTCGTTGAACAGTACAGGCGGGCAAATCCAACGTCCTAAACAACGCAGGATATAACGTTTGTGCATGTCCACCAGGTAAAAAAAACGGAGCAGGATACAATGTGTTCTCATAAATCGGCATAGTGCTCACCTCAGAGGATAACGTGACAATTGCAACATAACAGTATACGTCCCTGTGGCTTCATGTAAGCAGAACCAACACATATTTTCAGGAGCACGCATGAATCAACATGACGTAATTATCTTAGGAGCAGGCGCTTCCGGCCTCTGGGCCGCACTCACAGCTGCGAAAAGAGGCCGCAAGGTTCTGGTCGTTGACCATGCTCGTAAAGCCGGACGTAAAATTCTGATTGCTGGCGGTGGCAAATGTAACTTTACTAATATAGACATAAGTCCAGCGAACTACCATTGTAAAAACAAACACTTTAGTAAATCAGCTCTTGCACGCTTTACTCCCTGGCATATGGTTGAATACCTTTCCCTCCATAACATCCCGTGGGAGGAGCGTGAACACAGCCAGCTTTTCTGTACTCGAAGCGCTGCGGATATTACAGACGCACTCTACAATGACTGTCTTGAACAAGATGTACGCTTTATTTTTTCCGATCAAATTACAAACGTGCAAAAGAATAATGACCTTTTTGAGGTCAAGTTAACAAATTCGCTGCACCGGGCACACTCACTTATTGTCGCCCTGGGAGGCAGCGCTTGGCCGCAAGTCGGGGCAACCGATGCGGGATACAAAATTGCACGTCAATTCGGTCATAAAATCATCCCAACATTTCCGGCGTTAGTTCCGTTGATGATGCCGTCCAACTGGAAACTTAAGAACCTGTCAGGCATTGCCTTGCCTGTATCTATTTGCTGTAACAGCAAGAAATACACTGAAAATATGCTGTTCACCCACAAAGGCATCAGCGGCCCTGTCGTCCTTCAAATATCTGCTCACTGGAAAAAAGGGGACGCTATTGAAATTGATTTTCTTCCTTATGCAAACCTCAACGACATTCTGGAAGAAGCAGGATCAAAACCATTGCTGAAAACTGTTCTAAACCGAAATTTCCCAGAACGGCTGGTATCTGCACTCATTCCAAAAGAAATTGGTGAAAAACAAATCGCTCAACTCAGTAAGAAGGACCTGCAGTTACTACACTCCTGTATTCACGCCTTTACAATTGTACCAACAGGTACAGAAGGGATGAAAAAAGCTGAAGCGACAGGCGGTGGCGTTGATACTGATGACGTTTCGTCAAAAACAATGGAGAGCAAGCTCTGTAAGGGGCTGTACTTCACAGGCGAAGTACTGGATGTACTCGGCGACCTTGGTGGATTTAACCTCCACTGGGCATGGGCATCAGGAAACGCTGCAGGGGAAGTCGCCTAGATTTCCCTCTCCCTCCAACTTTGTATTTAAGCAACAAAAAAGGGCAGTCCGTATATTGGGACCGCCCTTTTTTCTACATTACGATTTGGTACCTTAGATAGGCTAAATGGATCGCTAGGTTAGGGAGCAATATAGTATCCTGCTAAAAAAACATGCAATCATTCTTCTTAATCCCTTTAAAATACCAGCCGCAGAAGCGTAACAATGAGCCACATCAAGCCGCATCCAAAAATCGCGGCAAGACGAATATGCTTAATTAGTTGAATAAGGGAATGATGGTCCCACGCTTCATCACCAGCACCAAGTACAGGCTTTTCTTTTATCTTGCCAAAATATACAGCCCTACCGCCCATAGGTCTGCCATAAAGATGAGCTGCCATCGCCATAGGCCATCCAGCATTCGGGCTTTCCATTTTAGCAGCATCGCGGGCAACACTATCCCAAGCACCTCGTCCCGAACCTAGCCCTGCTAAATTTGCAGTACTCTGTAGAAACATAGCGGAAAAACGCGCAGGCACATACGCTAAGAGGTCATCAAACTTTGCACCTGCCCAGCCAAGATCAATCCATTTCTCATTTTTATATCCCCACATGGAATCCATTGTGGAAGTTGCTTTATACAACCACAGACCAACGGGACCAGATAGGATAAGCCAGAAAAATGGAGCAATAATACCATCGTTGAAATTTTCAGAAAGGGTTTCCGCAAGGGTTTTATACAACTCTTCTTCAGAGGATTCAGATACATCTCTGCTCACAAGCATCGAAACAGCTTTACGTCCCTCTTCAATAGAGCCGGAAGATACGGCCTGAACAGCCTTAGTCCCCTCGTTAAGCAAACTGCCTAGGGCAAGGCCAGACCACGCAAAATATAATGCGAACACCCAGCCAACATACGGAAGGTCAATGAAGAAGCTCACAGCAATAAAGACCAGTAGCAACAAAATCAACAAAGAAAGGACGCCGCCAAGTCTATTAGGGAAATTCTTACGTGTTGTTTTTTCGAGCCTATTCAACATACTCCCGATCAGCTGAACAGGATGTGGAAATGATCTCGGGTCACCAAAGATTGCATCAATAACTAACGCAGCCAACGGAATCCAGAAAAGCTCCATACACACCTACTTTCCGTTTAGTACTCCAGTTGAGGCAAAAGCCTGATACAGAACAATACCAACAGCTGTTGAAAGGTTAAGACTACGAACCTCACCCCACATAGGAATTCGAACATGGTCTGGATATCTGTCCATCAAGTGGTCTGGCAGCCCTCGGGTTTCCGGTCCGAATACTAAAGCATCGTTCTCATCATACGCAACTTCATGCACAGCCACACCCCGCTTAGAACTTGCCATAAGGTGTCTATGCTTATGGCCGACAGCTTCAATGTACGCATCCCAGTCTGGCCAGACAGAAACCGAGACATGCGGCCAGTAGTCCAAGCCTGCCCGCTTCAAGTATTTATCATCAAGGCTAAAGCCAAGTGGTTCAATCAAATGCAAATCAGTTGTGGTTGCCGCACATAACCTAGCGATATTGCCGGTATTTGGCGGAATTTCCGGCTCAAACAGTACAACATGCATATTTTTTTCCTCATTATAAAAACAAAAAAACCGGCTCTGGAATTACCCCGAGCCGGTCACCATTGCAACTATAGATAGGGAACAGAACCTATCTGACTACCGCAACTTAGAATGCGTAACCAACGGTAACTGCACCAATGTGAGTTACGCCGTTTTTGGATTTACCGTCAGAAGTACCTGGAGCTTCTGAATGATCGTAGTTAACGCTCTCAGCGATGATGTAGGTGTACGCAAGGTCAATAGTCCAGTTGTCGATTTTGTAACCAACACCAGCACCAATAAGATGGCGGTCAGCTGCTGGAATCATGTAGTCAACATAACGGCTATTTTCAGGTGCTTCATCATAGGTGTAGCTGCCGCGAACTGTCCAGTTTTCATTGATGTCGTATTCTGCACCAAGGCTGAAGCGCCATACATCGTTCCAATCTTTCTCTTGGAAAACTGGTTTGTCACCATATGGAGTATCGAGAGTCAGGTCAAAGTTTCTGTAAGTAGACCA
Organism: Halodesulfovibrio marinisediminis DSM 17456; assembly: GCF_900129975.1. Classification (NCBI taxonomy): domain Bacteria; kingdom Pseudomonadati; phylum Thermodesulfobacteriota; class Desulfovibrionia; order Desulfovibrionales; family Desulfovibrionaceae; genus Halodesulfovibrio; species Halodesulfovibrio marinisediminis. The sequence continues at coordinate 71,890 of NZ_FSRG01000003.1, read as the reverse complement.
ACGGGTATTTACAGCAGCAAGTTCAATGCTAAGCTCTTCAATCGGGTAGTAAGTAATACCAAAGCTGATCATATCAGGAAGCACGATAGAAGCATCAGTATCGTACTCTCCGTCTGGTAAGTACCCCATAGTTGGAGTCGATCCAGAAATATCAGTATCTCCAGTAGCATCAACTTTAGCCTGGCTATGGTAACCAACACCAAAACGCCATTTATCTAACTTATAATGAAGGCCAGCTGTCACCGCAACGCCATCACCGCTACCAGTAAGTTTGGATCTTCCACCTGTTGGATATGCTTTCTTAATAGCAACATCAACATAGACATACTCAATACCAACGGCTGCAGAGAGGCGGTCTGTGATTTTGTATGCAATGTTAGGGTTCAGAGAGAGACTGATAATTTTCGCATCATATACGTTATAGCGACCAGCCCAGTCGTCATCGAAGCCGAAGCCAAGGCCGAAACGGGAATATTCACCAAAACCAACCGCCCATTTGTCGTTGATTTTGTGAGTTACATAAAAATGCGGAATTGGAAACAGTGCATCGTTACTTTTTGCCGTAGTAGTGGCACCAGAACCATCAGTTGTTTCCACCTCTGCAATAGGAGAAGCAAATGATGAGCCGACAGCAAGATGGGTACCTTCTAACTGGGTAAGACCAGCAGGGTTATACGCAACGGCAGAAGGATCATCAGCACGGCCGACAAGCGTACCACCAAGAGCGTTACCACGGGCACTCCATTCATACAGAGCAAAGCCAGCTGCTGAAGCAGAAGTAGAAACAGCTAACAGCAGAACACAAGACGCAACAATAGACAGGAAATGTCGCTTCATTATTTTCCCCTCGAATTCGTAGTTAGCATGTCTTTAAGTGCCTGTTCAGCACCCTGTTCAGTATTTTCAAGCAGATACAAAAACTGAACAGTGTTTCCCCTTAAGACATGCAAAAGAGCAAGCAGCAAGGCCCCTCTGCCATATTTGCTACTCACTCAAAAAATAAATTACAGGAGCTATAGTAGTAACACTTACACTTGGCAACATTTTTTACATTTTTATACTGAAATAACTAATTTTATCAAGCTACTTACCTAACTACATCAAACACCTACGCCACCCACGAACTCAGCATCTAGTATCACACTCTTCACAATTGTTAACGGAATTAAAAAAGGCAAGGAGTATCCTCCCTGCCTTCGTACTTTCTGATAAAAAAACAGTTACACGCTTATTACTATTAACTGCCTCGAATCACAACTACTTCCTTGCGCAACACACACCAGACTGGGCGCTCTCCATCTGTTAAAATCGGACGCCCTTTCGGGTTAGCTATATTACAACGACGCTTTTCATTCTTAAAAAAGAAAGGACATTCATCACACTCATCAACTGCGATCGCCGGTAAGCCAGTGTTATTTGATGCAGACTCAGTTACGCGTAATGCTGAGCCGTTTATCGGACACCATTCCGGCTTAGCTGATTCTGGATCAACATCAACCACTTTTAATTCCGGGAAACGCCCACTACAGTTACCACCATTATCAGAAAGATAAAACGGGCAAGCTGCACAGGCAGACACAACAAAAATCATAGTTAGCTCCTCACAACATATTCACAGGATCAATATCCAGAGAAAGTCTCAGCTTCGAACCACGCGGCACTGCCTTACGCATAGCATAATACAATGTTCGTATACTGACCCAACCATCAGACTTTAATGTCCACTGGAAGCGCTTTCTACCACGCAGAACAGGTAATGGCGATGGCGTATGCCCCAGCACACGCACGTTATGCTCTTTACCCAGCGCTCTTGCAATTTCGGTTAACGATTCGACCCACTCCATTCCTTTTCTCCAGTCCAGTGGATAACTGACACGGACAAGCGCTAATTTAACGAATGGAGGATACTTTCGTTTCCGTCTTCGCTCGATTTCCTCTGCATAAAACCCATCGTAATCTGCACTACCAACGAACTGCCAACAGTAGTGCTCAGGGTCACGTGTCTGGATAAGAACGCGACCTGCTTTCTCACCACGTCCGGCACGTCCTGAAGCTTGAACAAGCAACTGAAACGTCCGTTCTGCAGCGCGATAATCAGGAAGGTTTAACCCAAGATCGCCATCAGCAACAACAGCAAGAGTCACGTTCGGGAAATGATGTCCTTTGGACAACATTTGTGTTCCGACAAGTACCTGTGCCTCCTGATTTGCAAACGCATCAAGAATACGCTGCATTTTACCGGGGCGGCGGGTTGAATCTCTATCCAGACGTAAAATTTTTGTATCAGGCGGAAGGATTTCGGCAAGATATTCTTCTAATTTTTCAGTTCCTTCCCCCATTGGAAGATAGTGAAGCCCCTTACATTTTGAACATACAACAGGATAAGTAACAGAATATCCACAATAATGACAAATCAAACGTTCACGTTCTTTATGGTAGGTAAGTCCGACCTCACAATGCGGACAACGGGCAACCTGTCCACAGTCGAGGCAATACATTAACGGAGAGTAGCCACGACGGTTCAACAAAATAACAACCTGTTCGCCACGCTCCACAGTTTCTCTGATCTGTCTTTTGGTTTCCGCAGCAAGAATACCATCAGCCCGCTTCATATTCTTAATATTCAGCAATGAGACTTCCGGCAACTCCCCCTCTCCTGCTCGTTCTCTCATCACGCCCATAGATACGGCCTTTTGCTGCACGGCATGGAAAGTTTTTACATCAGGGGTTGCCGAACCAAGCAAGAGTAGCCCATTACTTTGTTGTGCACGATAGTAAGCAACTTCTTTTGCCTGATAAACTAGTCCTTCATCCTGTTTAAATGAGGTATCATGTTCTTCATCCAGAACAATCAATCCCAAAGTCGGTGAAGGTAAAAAAAGTGCCGAACGAGTTCCTACTATGATGCAAGGGGCGGTTCGCTCCGCCAATGTTCTGAATGTCTTCTCTCTTTCAGTAGGAGATTGGTACCCATTATAAAAAAAACAATCTTGAGAAGGGAAACGGCTGTGCACAGCATGTTCAAGCTTACAAGCCAATGCAACTTCCGGCGCAAGAAGCATTACAGAGCGCCCGTTAGCCAAGGCTTCTGCAGCCAACTCCAGATAAACGACGGTCTTACCGCTCCCTGTAATTCCGTACAGCAACGCAGACCTTGCCCCGTCAGCATGCATCAAGGCGCTAAATTCATCAAAAACAGTCTGCTGTTCAGGATATAGAACGAACCCTTCATCAGCCTCAAAAAAGCACTCTGGATCATCATCTTGACAAGCTTCGCATGTTCCTTCTTCGCGAGGACCAATACGAATCAAACCACGCTCTGCTAAAGTATTCAATGCTGCAGAAACTCCAGAACCAAGTTCCTGCAACAAACGTTTCCGTGACAACATGCCTTTATCATAGAGGAAATCAAGTACCTCTATTTGGCGCTTTGCAGAAGGCCGCACTGACCACGGAGGGTCTTCGAGCAGGCTGCATAATTCCTGTTCTTCTGCATCAAACGTGCTGTCCAACACTTCCACAGCATTACTCGCCCACAATACACCGAGAGAACAACGCTCGATATCAGACATGTTGGCAACATCACGCATAGCCATGGTACGGGGTTTTCCACCATCTAGCACGCGTAATCTAATTTTTGTAGTACGGAGTCCAGCCGGCAGTAAGCCGCCAAGTACTTCACCTTCAGTGACCACATGACGCAATGCAAGTTGCTTGACCATTGCAAGATATTCAGGCTGCAACAAAGGCTCACGTTCTGCAGGCCACAGACATTCCTTCAACACCACACCGTCTTTTACCGAACTATCATCTATTGAAACAATAATCCCAGCCCGAAGCATTCCCCCTTTTCCTAGCGGTACAATGACACGCTGCCCGCACTTCCATACAGAAATATCAAGCCATGCAGGAGTAGCATAGCTTAAAGTGGCATAAGGTGGACTCAAAAGAGAAATTGCTAACATTGAATGGTGTTCCTAAAAGAAAAAAGGCGATCATAAAGACCACCTTTTTTAAATTCATACTTCAACTACTCAGCTATGGCAAAAGCGGTTTTAAGTGTTTGATTAGATCATCACGAATTGAATCATCCTGCAAGGCAAAATAAATGTTTGCAGTAAGATATTCAGCCCAGTTACCTGCATCAAAACGCATACCGCGCATTTTAACAGCCAAAAGACCACGTTCTTTAGCAACAGTACGAAGAGCATCAGTCAGCTGAATTTCTCCACCTGCTCCAGCCTTGGTCTTTTCAAGTGCAGGGAAAATATCTGGTGTAAGCACATATCGGCCTACAATTGCCAAACGAGATGGAGCATCCTGAATTGCCGGCTTTTCAACAAGATCAGTAACACGATAGGTTCCCGGAGCAATCTCTTCACCTGCAACAATACCATAACGGTCGACCTTATCCGCTTCAACTTCCATCACACCAACAACTGGAAGACGCTCAGCTGCTGCAACCTGAATAAGCTGCTTCAACCCAGGCTCCATGCCAAATATGAGGTCATCACCCAGCATTACGCCAAAGGCATCCTCATTAATGAGGTCCTTAGCACAAAGAACAGCATGGCCTAATCCCAACTGCTCTTTCTGACGAATGGAAATAATATTCGCCATCTGGGCAACGTCCTGCACAGTGCGAAGCAACTCTTCTTTTCCAGCGCGCTTCAATAAACCTTCTAGTTGAAGGTTCTTATCAAAATGGTCTTCAATAACTTTTTTTTCGCGGTTGGTAACGAAAACAACATCATCAAGACCAGAGCGAATAGCTTCTTCTACAATGTACTGAACAACAGGTTTATTGTAGACAGGGAGCATTTCCTTCGGGATATTCTTAGTAGCAGGGAGAGATCGGGTTCCCCAACCGGCAACTGGAACAACTACTTTACGAATATTCATAACACGTCCAATGCTATACTAAGTTCTTTTGGGCAGACTCTGCAAGATATGAGGCAAGACGTTTTACCTGCTCATCATCTTCACCTTCTACCATAACACGGCAAAGAGATTCTGTACCGGAATACCGTAAAAGAACTCGTCCGTTATCACCAAGTTCATTCTCTGCTTTCTTTACATCTTCAAGCAAAGCAGGGCATTCCTCAAAAGGCACCTTTCGCTCAACACGAACGTTAATGAGTTCCTGAGGGTACAACTCAAGCAGGCCAGCAAGACTAGAAAGCGGTTTATCCTGTTGACGCATAATACGAAGAAGTTGAAGCCCTGCAAGCAGACCATCACCTGTTGTACCATGATTCATAAATACCATATGACCAGACTGCTCACCACCCATGGTTGCCTGTGTATTCCGCATAGCTTCCACAACATGGCGGTCGCCTACAGGGGTGCGCAGCAATTTGCCCCCCTGTTCACGCATGAACACTTCTAACGCCATATTACTCATGACGGTTGCAACAAGGGTGTTATCTACCAATGTGCCTGAATCCATCATATCCTTGGCACAAATGGCCATAATCTGATCACCGTCAAGCACTGTGCCATGCTCATCGCAAACAATCAGCCTATCAGCGTCACCATCAAGAGCAAGACCAATATCTGCATGCCCTTCACGAACCTTTTCTGCCATGACCTCAGGATACAGGGAGCCACAACCTTTATTGATGTTCACTCCATTTGGGCTCACCCCAATAGGAATCACCTCTGCTCCTAATTCTTCAAGAACCAAGGGGGCGACTTTGTAGTTTGCGCCATTAGAGCAATCAAGAACGATGCGCATTCCTTCCAAGGTCAGATTAGTCGGAAAACTATTTTTTAAATAAACAATATAGCGACCTACCGCATCATCAATGCGTTTCGCACGGCCTACTTTATCCGGTGCTGGGTAATCCCACTCATGTTCCGGATTAAGCACCATTTCTGTGATAGTTTCCTCAACAGAATCTGCAAGCTTGTAACCGCATGAATCAAAAAACTTAATACCGTTATCATGGTACGGGTTATGTGAAGCAGAAATAACCACGCCCATAGATGCACGCATGTTCCTCGTCAGAAAAGCAATAGCTGGTGTCGCCATCGGTCCAACAAGGTATACATCCATACCTGCCGCACAAAAACCAGCGGTCAGGGCATTTTCAAAAACATATCCGGAAAGACGGGTATCTTTACCGATTACAACTCTATTTCGTCCAGTTTCGGTTCGGAAGGTTGTTCCTGCTGCAAGTCCCAAACGCATGGCGACTTCGGGAACCATCGGATACTGATTCACAGTACCGCGCATTCCATCCGTTCCAAACAAGCGTCTTCCCATGGAAGCTCCTGTTTTTTTATTTTATTGAAGATATCTACGAGCAGTATATGTACGTAAAACCATGATGACGGGAATCTAATGAATACAACGTACTAAACCTGCAACAGCTTGAATACATTTATGTAACGCAGAACAGCATTATTATCAACGAAAGGGGAATCTTGAAAGAGCGCTACCTGCCTACATTATTTTGCAGAGACAGTCACGGTTAAGGTCTCAGGATCTGAGCCCACAACTTGAATCCTGTCTGGTAGCTCCAGTCGGTATGGGAGTTGATACTCTCCAGGGGCAATACCTTCCGGTAACTCCAAAATAACACGGACTGCCTCTATTAACGTACTGTTAGCTTTTAATGACTCAGGCACTTCAATCGTTAACTTAACGGCAGATTGACTCAACTTAATATCAAATCCGGCCTTTGGGATAACAACAACATTTCGTGTTATTGTCTTTTCCTCTGAACGCAATCCAAGAATATACGTTACTTCTACAACAGCAGGAGTGGCCTTGGCTCGAAGCGACAAGGCAACAGTCCCATCAAGAGTGACAGTTCCCGGATTTTTTTTGTTTGGAGCAGGAGTAACAGCCTCCACTTCGCTTAACGCTGCAAGCTCTGAATCAGGACCGCGCACTATAACAAATTGTGGCTTAACAGACGCGGATTCCACAAATAAATCTGTCGGCAATTCTCCTGACCAGCGCGGAACAATTGGCAATTTTCTTTGAACCAGCTTGTCCACTTCCAAAGTTAGTCGAGACGGACGAAGCTCTACCACATCAAACGCTTTTCCTAACCGGATACCGTTGGCTTGAATTGGTAGAACATTAAGCCCTGGGCTGACCTTAGAAAGATCAAGAACATACGTCAGCTTTCTATCAGTAATCGTTCGAATCAATCCCTTAGGACCACGCACTCTGATTTCAACTTCTGGAGGTAATCCACTCAACAGCGTCAGGTTCTCCGGCATCCCCTTAAGTTCAACAGATGCCTTTTCCCAAATTTCAACTTGCTCACGGCCTGAGATGACAACCCATAAGCAGGATGCCATAATAAAAGCTAAAAGTAAGTGACGCCAACTCACTCCCATGAATTACCGCTCCAAAAGATTGCGCAACACGCGCTTCAAGCGTGTTTTATCAAGATTACTGGTTAATCTTCCGTTAACAGCCACAGTAACATCCCCGCGCTCCTCTGAAACAACAACGGCAATAGCGTCGGTTTCTTCTGTGACCCCAAGCCCTGCTCTATGACGTGTACCATACTCAGGTCTATCTTGTTCTCCCACAGCAAGAGGCAAAATACATCCTGCAGCTGCCACGCGACCATTCCTAACTATCACTGCACCATCGTGAAGTGGTGCTTTGACCTGAAAAATGGTTACTAATAGTTCCTTTGACACTTCAGAATCAATCAAGACACCACGCTGAGCTAGATCACCCAACGGCACATGGTGCTCCAACACAATAAGTGCGCCGATACGGCGTTTCGCCATGTTCATGGCAGCACCAATTATTTCATCAAGAAAAGAGTCTTCAATCTCTGTTTTTTTGAAGAAACTACGCGCCCCCATATTGGACAAGCCACGCCTGATGTCGTCCTGAAAAAGAATGATAACAACAAGAAAGAAGGAACTGAGAAACTGCTGCAAGATCCAATGCAGTGTGTAAAAGCCGAAGTACTCCGAAAAAGCAAACACAGCGATAAGCAACAACAGGCCATAGATAGCCGAAACAGCCCGTGTCCCCCTGATCACTATCATAACCTGATAGATCAACAGAGTAACAAGGGCTATATCAATAGCATCACGCCATGTTATACTTATATATCCCAATGTATCCATTGAAAACACGCTGTGTCCTACCTCTAACTTCGTAGTGCTTCTGCAAGCAAAAGAGTTTCACGAGTCTTAGCCACATCATGAACCCGATGTGCTTCAACTCCCCTGTAAGCGAGAATAGCTGTTGCTGCCTGCGTACAGTTTTCACGCTTACCACTCGGCGCACCGCACAACTTCTCGAACATAGATTTGTTTGAAATTCCAGCTAGGACAGGAAAACCTAGACTTTGGAAGCGATCAATATTTTGCAATATTGTTACGTTATGCTCTACCGTTTTCCCGAAACCGACACCTGGATCGATCATAATACGGGTCTCCGGCATCCCTGCATCGGTCAACTCCTTCAACTTACGCTCAAAGAAAGCCAGAATATCGTCAACCACGTTATCATATGCTGGTGCCACCTGCATCTTATCAGGTTTTCCCTGACTGTGCATGAGAACATACCCCGGCTTAAACTGCGCAACTACGTCCCTTAATTCCGGCTCAAATTCAAATGCAGAAATATCGTTAATTATATGCGCGCCTGCTTCCAAAACAGCTGCTGCCGTACCCGCTTTATAAGTATCCACAGAAACAGCCCACGGAAGTTCATCGTCAGAGCAATCACCCACTACGCCCTCAACAATAGGAAGAACTCGATCAATCTCCTCCTCGAGAGAAACGTAGTCAGCAAACGGCCGTGAAGATTCACCGCCTATATCCAAAACATGTGCTCCGGCTGCCGCCTGCTTGCGAGCGTGAGCAATACCCGCCGCAACAGAGTTGTACTCACCGCCGTCATAAAATGAATCCGGAGTCACATTCACAATTCCAAAAATACAAAAAGGGGCAGGGCCTAAGGACCTGCCCCCTCGTACTTCCCAAGAAAACGGGGTCTTCATTATTACTTTTTCTCTTCTGGAGATTCAGTTTCAGATGCTTTCTTTTCTTCCGGTTCAGAAGCTGTTGGCGCAGTTTCTGCCTGCTCCTCAGTTCCGAGAATAAAATCTCCGGAATCTTCAGCTTGCTCCGGCTGCTGGTCTCTGTATGCAGCTGCAGCTTTAGCAAACGCGTCCGGAGTATCTTCCGGCTTCTCTACTTCAGCAGCAACAGTACCATTTGTATCTTCCTGAGGTGGAAGTTCCTTGCCATCGATAAGCAGCTCAATATCAGCACCACTAATTGTTTCTCTCTCAAGCAGAGACTCTGCAATCTTATGGAGAATATCAATATTATCCTCAATAAGCTGACGCGCAGTGGTACGTGCAGTATCCACAATACGTTTTACCTCTGCATCTACAAGGCGTGCAGTTTCATCACTGAAGTTACGGGACTGAGTCCACTCACGACCGATGAATACTTCTTCACCCTGTTCACCAATATTAAGAGGACCAATAGCTTCGGACATACCCCATTCGCAAACCATCTTACGAGCCATTTTCGTAGCACGCTCAATGTCGTTACCTGCACCGGTGGTAATGTCATCAAAGATAATCTCTTCAGCTACTCGACCACCAAGGAGTACCACAAGGTTGGTTTCAAGGAAGGAGCGAGAATAGCCGTAGCGGTCTTCACCCGGCAGCTGCATGGTAACACCAAGTGCTCGTCCACGTGGAATAATGGATACTTTATGAACCGGATCAGCTTTAGGAAGAAGCTTAGCACACAGAGCATGACCACCTTCGTGGTACGCAGTGATTTTCTTTTCTTCTTCACTCATAACCATGCTGCGACGTTCCTTACCCATAATGAGCTTGTCTTTGGCCTGTTCGAAATCGAACATATTAATCTGATCCTTGTTTTCCTTAGCAGCCTGAAGAGCAGCTTCGTTTACAAGGTTTTCCAGATCAGCACCGGAGAAGCCTGGAGTGCCTTTCGCAATGGTTTCCAAATTGACGTCGGCAGCAAGCGGAGAACGACGTGCATGCACTTCCAGAATACGCTTACGACCTTTTACGTCCGGTACAGGAACAGTTACCTGACGGTCAAAACGACCCGGACGAAGCAATGCAGGGTCAAGAACGTCTGGACGGTTTGTTGCTGCAATAAGAATTACGCCTTCATTAGATTCAAAACCATCCATCTCTACGAGCAACTGGTTAAGAGTCTGTTCGCGTTCATCATGACCGCCACCAAGTCCAGCACCACGCTGTCGACCTACTGCGTCAATTTCATCGATAAAAATAAGGCATGGTGCGTTCTTTTTACCCTGTACAAAAAGGTCACGAACACGTGATGCACCAACACCAACAAACATTTCAACAAAGTCAGAACCGGAAATAGAGAAAAACGGAACTCCCGCCTCACCTGCAACAGCACGCGCAAGCAATGTTTTACCGGTACCCGGAGGGCCTACAAGCAGAACACCTTTAGGAATACGTCCGCCAAGGCGGGTAAAACGTTTCGGGTTAGACAGAAAATCTACAACTTCACTAAGTTCTTCTTTAGCTTCATCTACACCGGCAACATCAGCAAAAGTAACTTTTGTCTGTTCCTGTGTAATAAGCCTTGCACGAGAACGACCAAAGGACATGGCCTTTCCACCGCCACCTTGCATCTGGCGCATAAAGAAAATCCACACACCAATAAGGAGTAACATTGGGAACCATGATACAAGCAAGGTCATGTACCACGGAGAATCTTCGCTAGGTTCAGCGTTAACAACAATACCCTTACCAACAAGTCGATCCACAAGTTTAGGATCTTCTGGAGCATAAGTATTTACAACGCTACCACCATGTTCTTTAGCAACAAGCTTTTGTCCTTGAATAGAAACTTCAGCAATATCGCCCTTATCCACCAGCTCCAAAAACTTTGTGTAGCTGACTTTCGTCTGCGAGTTTTGAGGCTGGCTGAACATGTTAAACAATACAACCATGAGTAGGGAGATGACAGCCCAGAGAATCAAGTTCCGGGAAAACTGGTTCAAGGTATTTTACCCTCCGAAGTTAGAATCGGATTTAATTTACTTGCTCAAATATATTTTCTTACTCGAATTTATATTTCTAATTACTCGAACGCGATTTGACAATGGTAGAAACGCTCTTTTTCAAAATTTACATTGAACATTGTACTAATTTCATCTTCATCTTGCGCCTAAGACTGTTTCCTGCTAGAACGCCCAAGGTTAAAGACTATCTACAAAAGGAAGCGTTTCGTCACCGGTGTGGCGTCCGGTCTTCAAAACCGGTGTAGGGCAGTGATGTCCTAGGTAGGTTCGACTCCTATACGCTTCCGCCATCGAACTTACCGCCCTGCTTTGCAGGGCTTTTTTTATTTCTATAGATCAAATCGCCTGCGTTCATCACCGAACTGAGTACACATTCGATGTTTGTTGTACCCAGTTTATCCCAAAAGGAAAAGTGATGAGCAATTACCTTATCGTACAAAGAACAACCTACTTTTCTCGCTACACTACACTTCAGATCTTCACGACCTCTTCCAGACAAAAACTGCCAAACTTAACCTCCGAACGAACAACAAGCGTCATGCAAAACGTTACGCCAAAAAACTAGCTGCGGAAGCTAGAATCTTTATCACAGAAATTCGTAACAGTAACTTAGCATGTTTGCAGAACAAAACAAATCTCTCCAGCGATTTTAAAGACAGTCTAAGGAGAGTTCTAAACACACTCATCGTGATCGGTCAGCGGCAGAACAACTACCTATAGCCTAACCATGCCTGCCTCCCTAAAAACACACCAACTCACATGCCATCACTTGTTCCCTAAAAAGGTAATACCAAGAAGACTGTCTCGATAATTATTGCCAAAAAAGTCATTACGATCGGTTCAATGAAAGCACTTGGGAAAAGTACAACTTCACCCTATTCGAGTTCACGACATCGCCAATAATCTCACTCCATATAAAGTTAATCACAAAACGGTCCTACCTATCTGGTAGGACCGTTTTTTAGATTCAATTTTACGAAGAATGGAAAATGCTTTGAATGCAATAATCATGGGATGACTGTGTGTATAACGTACACTGGTTAGAGCCTGAATCATAGACTGTGAGGGGTGATGGAATGAAACGATGCCAACTCTCTGTTTATTTATTTTTGTTGGGAGTGATCTGGACTGCTTCGGTCATGCTGCCTTCATCGTTATATGCCCAGAATGAACCACGACATATTCTGCTGCTGAACTCATATCACCAACGTATGAAATGGGTGGAAAATATCACCCGCGCAGTGATTGATGTGTTGGAGCCTGAAAAGAACAATTTGGTAATCCATATTGAAAATATGGACACCAAGATGGTGTTCTCAAGGGAATATTTTCTCACTTACAAAAAACTGCTTGCGGAGCGTTATAAGGGCATTTCTTTTAGCATCATTATTTCTTCAGACAATTATGCTTTTGATTTCTTGCGCTTCCATCGTGACGATTTATGGCCAAATATTCCCGTCGTCTTTTGTGGTGTAGCGGATTTCAAGCCGTACATGCTGGAGGATGTTTCATTTTTTACTGGAATTGAAGAAAGGCCTTCCCCCCGTACCACCGTAGAGCTAATGCTCCGCAACCATCCTAATATCAAAAAAATATTCGTGATTAATGATTACTTGAAGACAGGTGAAAGCTGGAGACGATATATTATAAAAGAGCTCATGGGGCTTGAAGGCCGGGTGGACATTGAACATAACGTTGAAGAGCCTATTGGCCGTTTGCGCCAGAAACTGCTCTCGCTGGAGAAAGACACCGCTGTTCTACTCGGGGTCTACTTCAGGGATAGCGAAAAGCAGCAGTTTTTTACATTTGAAAAAGTCGGTGAACTGCTTACGGCAGATACGCCGGTTCCGGTGTACTGTCTTTTGGCGTTCAACTTACGCAAAGGCGTTATCGGAGGAGATGTAATCAGCGGATACTATCAGGGAGAGGCGGCTGCAAAAATGGCAAAGCGTATTTTGGCGGGAACAAACGTTAACAGTATCCCCATTGCTCGTACTGGCGCAAATAAGTTCATGTTCCGCTATCCTGAACTGCAGCGTTGGAATATTGCTGAAGACTCTTTGCCTGAGGGAAGTATCATCTTGGACCGCCCCGTTACATTTTTTGAGCTGTATCGAAAATATATTATTATAGTTGGAGTCTTAATTTTTGTCCTTTTTATTATTGTCCTTCTTCAGATGATAGATATTGCACGGCGAAGAGTTGTTGAAAAGGCATTGCGTAAAAGTCGCAGGCAATTCTCTGTTCTGTTAAAAAATATGCCCGGGATGGCATACAGAAGCGTGTTCGGTTCCAATTGGCTTATGCGCTTCGTAAGTGATGGGAGTAAGGAACTTGTAGAATATTCTCCTGAAGAGTTGCTGGAGGATGGAGGTGTTTCTTTCTCGTCACTTATTGTTAGTGACGACAGAGAGAAAGCCAGAAAGACTATTAATAAACAACTTGAGCACAGTGATAGTTTTACTGTTGAATATCGTCTGCGGTCTTCAACAGGCGAAGTGCGCCACGTATTAGAACGGGGACGGTATGTGGAAGAAGTAGAAGAGGAAGCAGAAGAAGAGGCAGTGCTGGAGGGATTCATAACCGATATTACAGATCTCAAAAACACACAGGCCGAGCTGGCCGCGCTAAACCAGGAACTGGAGGAGCGCGTACAACAACGCACTGCCGAGCTGGAAATGTCTTTAACGAATTTGCGAAACGCACAACAGCAGTTGGTTGAAGCTGAAAAACTAGCATCACTTGGTGGCTTGGTTGCCGGAGTTGCTCATGAAATTAACACGCCGTTAGGCATCGGTTTGACGAGTACTACCTACCTGCAAGAACGCCTTGCAAAGCTTGAAGAGGAGTACAAGGCAGGAAGCTTCAAACGTTCAACACTTGAGCAGTTTATTCAGGTTGCCGATGAGGGCTTGGTTGCTGCCGTCACTAATTTGCGTCGGGCTGCCAGCTTGGTGCAAAGCTTTAAGCAGGTCGCAGTAGACCAGACTTCTGAAGTGCTACGCGAGTTCGAATTGTACAGTTATCTAGGCGAAGTGCTTACAAGCTTACGTCCACGTTGGAAACGTTCATCGCATTCCGTTGAGTTGCGTGCCGAAGGAGATACCGAGAGAACTATTGTTAAGACGTATCCCGGTGTAATTATGCAAATCATGTCGAATTTGATAAGCAACTCGTTGGTGCATGGTTTTGAAGAAATGGAAAATGGTGTTGTGGAAATTGTCTTGAAGCGTACTAATGGGAACATCTGCATTGATTACCGAGATAATGGAAAAGGCATGACACCGGAGCAAAGACAGCGAGTTTTTGAACCATTCTTTACGACAAAAATGGGCAGTGGCGGTTCTGGGCTCGGTATGCATATTGTGTGGAATCTTATAAAACATAAGCTCAATGGAGTTATTGAATGTCAAAGTGAACCCGGTCAAGGTGCCAGATTTATTATTACGTTTCCAATATCGCCTAAGCCGGAAACAGAGAGTTAAGCCTAAAAGGGGGTGTGGCCTGTGGTAGTTGATGAAGATCTATTGTTTGCTGATGAGGAAGAGTTTGAGCCAGCCGTTCGAGAACCGCAGCGGTGGCGAATACTTATTGTGGATGATGAAGAAGAGGTTCATACCGTTACCCGCCTCGTTCTTAATGATTTTACCTTCGAGGGACGCAAACTTGATTTAATTAGTGCCTATAGCGGCAAGGAGTCTTTAGAGCTGTTACGGGATACTGAAGATATAGCCGTAGTGCTTTTAGATGTCGTGATGGAAGATAATCATGCCGGTTTGGAGGTCGCAAGACGCATCCGTGAGGATTTAAACAATCCATTTACCCGAATTATCTTACGCACAGGACAGCCTGGGCAGGCTCCTGAGAATAAAGTTATTTCTGAACTGGATATTAATGACTATAAGCAAAAAACAGAACTGACAGCGCAAAAGCTATTTGTCACTATGACCACTGCATTACGTTCCTTCCGAGATTTAAAGACAATAGAGACAAATCGTAACCGTCTATTACAGCTGGCAATGTCTGTTGCTCATCAGATTCGTAACAGGACCATGAGTATTGCAGGATTTGCCAATATTGCCGTCAGGGAACTTATGGCTGGAGAAGATGTTGTTTCGCATCTAGATACCATTCGAACAGAGGCCTCTCGACTGGAAGCGATGGTAGCTTCTGTTTCCGACTTTGCCTCACTCTCGCGTGGAGCGAAAGAGGATCTATTGCTGAAGCCGGTTATAGACGAAGCATATGCTGCAACGGAAAAAAAGCTTGCGTCCAAAGAAATCAGTTTTGCAGACGTTGCAACACTGAGTGTTAATGTTAACGATCTGAGGATTGAGGCAGATAGGGACCTCATTGTCCGCATGTTGCAAGAGTTGTTGATGAATGCTGTAGTGTTCAGAAATGAAGATTGCCACATAACAATTACTGCTGAGCCACTTGGAGAGGGTTGTATACTTAAAATCAAGGACAATGGCGTAGGAATGAGTCCAGAGACTGTAAGTTATATTTTTGATCCATTTTTTTCTTCTCTTCCTGATGGGGTGGGCATGGGACTTTGTACGGTCAGAAAAATCGTCGACGAACATGGCTGGGAAATATCTGTAAGTAGTACTGAACATAAGGGGAGCACTTTTGAGATAGTGATACCGTTCCTTTCCGGTAGAGCACCTAGAGAAGAGAACAAACAGGGCTAATCTTCCTGAACAGCGCGCGGATGATCCTGCCACATTTTTGTGAAGCAGTTTGTGTTGTATACACAACAAAACAACATGAAAGAACTGGCAAAACGGGCCTGATACATCGGCGAAGTCATGACAGCAGGTTCCGATAACACCGCCCTCCCTTCTGACCCTGAATGCCGCCATTAAGGCAGCTCATCCTGAAGATGCAGGACATGGATTTGCCATTGTTACTTACGAGGCCCGTAATCTTGCCGAAAAAACATAACTGCAACAAATGAAGTAAAATCGACTATCAATGTTAACATTGAAAACGTCAACGAATCAGTGAAAGACTTAAAATGCCAAGGGTCTAGCGGACACTTTAGGGCAAACTCTCTCAAACATCGTCAACTTATCCAATGATAGGATTAAGCCTGATTAGCATCATCGCAACAGCTTCCGAAAAACAATCAGCCACCTCAGAACAGATCATTGGTGCAGTCCTAAAAGCAAACCACATTTTCGAGCCCCCCTCAGAAATTATATACCAATCAAAACAGGTCCAAACGAAACAGGAACTAAGATCCATTACTGGACAGCTCAACATCCCAATGCTGCGTAGCCATCTTCAATAGTTAAGAGAGGCTCTCTCAATTTAAGCCTAACTACAAACAAAGAGGGGGCTTACAGTTTGGTAACTTACACTCCCTCAGCCTCCCTACCAATCCACCAATTTGTTTTTAATCTTAATTAAAGGGCGCCATTAACAATGAGGGTTACAAGATCCTCACGTAAAGCAATGTACTACTCAACACATTGTGCTATGCTTACAAGGTAACCATCAACGCAGATTTGCTTCCTACATATAAGCGGAGGAAATGATGCCAATAACAAGCTTAGCCAACCTCAGCACCCTAAAGAAAATTTTATTCATTTTTCTCATAAGCAGTTTCATTGCTATACAACAGACGCCAAGTATGGCTCTGGAAACCAAGTCATGTCCGGCTCCTAACCCACTATGCCCGCCCGACACTTCAAGCCCTAGAGCAACTCTAAACAGCTTCTTAGCCAACGTAACTATCGCTATTGACGGCTGGAGAAAAAAATCAAACAGCCCAAGAACATATCAAGCCTTCCGACGTGCCGTAGATACTCTGGATTTTTCGACTACCCCAAAAGACTCCACGACGGTGGTTCAAATTGAGCGAATTATAATGCTCAAAGAAATTCTGGATCGCATCTCTCTACCACCTGACGATAAAATACCGGATGCCGCTGAAGTCAGAGCAACCTACCTTACAACGTGGACAATCCCCGACACTAAAATCAAGATAGTTCGAATTGCCAATGGACCACGACGTGGCGAATTCCTCTTTTCACCTGAAACTGTTCAAAACCTTAAGCAGTATTACAAACGAATTAAACAGGAACCATACAAAACAAATTCCACAGCGGGTATTTATAACGAAATCATAAATGGTAAACATACTGCTTACAGCTTTGAAAGGCAGGCTCGCTTTCGGCTAAGACCAGTTGACACCTCAAGTCCCCGCAGTACGTTGGAAGGGTTTCTTGACAGTGTTAACCGTGCCTTCGCGATCATCACTAAAGTCAATCAATCACACTCCACAATGACAAAAGCTAAAATCCTGGAAGCACAACAGGCTGCAGATGATCTTTTTGAACGGGCTATTGATACGCTAGACCTACACGACGTTCCTGTAGCTCATCGTGAGGATGTCGGCATTGAGTCCGTACTGCTACTAAAAGAAATTATAGACCGCCTTCCTCTTCCTCAGATTGACTTTGTCCCAGATGCCGCCATGGTGACAGCACAATTGGCCTCTCAAAAAGAGATTCATGGAAAATCATATCAATACCACTGGCGCTTTCCAAACACAGAAATTGAAATCGTAGAGATAAAAGAAGGAGAAAGACAAGGGCAATTTCTTTTTAGCGCAGAGACTGTGAGGCGCCTTCGTCATTTCTATCAACAGATCAAAGACCATCCATACCGCCCAGACTACCTAACAGCAGCATCTCCAGAAGAATATATCCCTCCCGAAAAAACGGAAGGGTTTTACAACCATTACATCTCAACCCCTGGAGTTCTCGTTCCTCAGGCCCATCTCTTAAGCACGTTAATTAACAACTTTCCTGACTCATTAAAAAAAGCATACGGGAAACATCCTCTTTGGCAATGGCTTGCCTTAGCGTTCAGCATTGCTTTCATACTCTTAACAACCTACATGGCCTTCCGTTTTATATGGGTTCCAGCAAAATCACAAAAAAGACCACTCCGAGACTGGCTGAGATTATTACTCCCTCTCGTAATCATCTCAGCAACATACATAGGTGTTTATTTTCTAACTAAAGAAGCCAACCTTACAGGTGATCTTCTGGTTACTGTTGTAACCGGAGGCAAGGTCCTTTTAATTCTCGTTTCTGCGTGGGCTGCATTCTCGTTTTGCAACGCAGCAGCAGAAACCATCACAACTTCTCCGCTCATGGCTAAAGAAGGTTTCAATGCCACTATCTTAAAATTAACTTCACGTGTCCTCGGAGCCGTTGCTGCTGGTGTAATTATAGTCAAAGGAGGCCAAAGACTCGGTCTCGATATGCTCCCGTTATTGGCAGGTTTCGGTGTTGGTGGCTTAGCTGTCGCACTGGCAGCTAAACATACCTTTGCGAATATTATTGGTTGCCTAACCTTGCTTTTTAACAAGCCAATTAAAGTAGGAGATTTATGTCGTTACAATGGCAAACAATGCACTGTGGAACACATCGGATTAATTTCCACACGAATCCGATCAAGTGAAAGGACCATAATCACCGTACCAAATGCTGACTTGGCACAGATGGCTCTGGAAAACTTGCAATTACGCGACAAACGACTTTTCAATACGGTTATTCAACTTCGTGACGAGACAACGCCTGAGCAAATGCGGTGGATACTGATAAAATTACGCGAGCTACTTCTAGGTCACCCAAAGGTTACACCAAATCCTGCTCGAGTCCGTTTTATAGGATACGGCGATTTTTCCAAGGACATTGAAATCTTCGCATACCTGAATTGCCAAGATCAAAATACGTTTCTTGCTATTCAGGAAGATATTTTTCTACGAATCGAAGATATTATAAGTGAATCAGGAAGCAGCACAGCCTTCCCTTCACAAACAATCTATACCAGTCGAGACAATGAAGTGAACCTGGAACAATGCCAACATATTGAATCTGAAGTTCAAAAATGGCGCTCAAAAGGGCAGCTCCCCTTCCCTGATTTTTCTGAAGAACGCCGAGAAGAGTTGCTGGATAAACTTGAATACCCTCCAAAAGGATCACAAAGCGAAAAACCATTATCCGGTCCTTCAAACCCATTAAAGAATAAACCGAAAAAATAACCTACGACCAAGCATCAAA
Organism: Halodesulfovibrio marinisediminis DSM 17456; assembly: GCF_900129975.1. Lineage (NCBI taxonomy): Bacteria > Pseudomonadati > Thermodesulfobacteriota > Desulfovibrionia > Desulfovibrionales > Desulfovibrionaceae > Halodesulfovibrio > Halodesulfovibrio marinisediminis. Next base: position 52,771 of record NZ_FSRG01000003.1, on the reverse strand, counting down.
AAAAACATTGTACCAAAGGACAGGGGAAAATACTCTCCTGTCCTCTTCAAGAACCTTTCGTGTCCTTACCTAAGCACTCTACAACTGCGAGATGCGCATATGCGCACGATCATAACCGCACAATATCGTCCTCACCTACATATTCACCACTTTGCACCTCAATGACTTCGAGATTCAACTTACCAGGATTTTCCAAGCGGTAAACCATACCAACAGGGACGTACTTTGACTCACTTACTGTCAGTAACTTTTTTTCATCACCACAAGTAAGCAACGCTGTACCACGCACCACAATCCAATGTTCTGCCCGATGATAATGTTTCCGTAAGGACAGAGCCTGTCCGGGATATACCGTGAGCCGCCTTACCTGATATCGAGGACCTTCCCCCATGACTTGATACGTTCCCCAAGGACGAAACACTTTATGAAAACGTGATGGAGTTTCATAGCTACCGACTCTTGTTTCATGCATTTCAATATTCCTTTTCTCTTACCCCATACTCATTTATCTACCTGCACACACTGTCACACCGACATACGATGTTCCATCATACTATAGAGCGGCAAATTTCGTACAGAGTCTGAAAGCAACTCTACCGGTTACAAGCAAAAAACGGAGAGGGGTTGAGCTGGAATTCGCCTTTCTTTATTCTATGCACAGCACTTATCTATTTATAAAAAAAGAATAACAAACTGTTATTCAACAATCTTAAACCACGACATGTGAATAAAATCACAAAATTCAACACCTAGACTAAGAAAAAATAGACTTTGCTTGTGAATTAATGTGACTTACTTCTTTTTTCAGCTTTCTTTGCTGGCTACATGCCGCATTGGAAATTCCACTTTCACAAAACAACGAGATCAACCACCTACCTTGGTGGAATGACTGAATCTTCACAAGAAACAAACGGGAGAAGAATCATGTCCGTAGACTTTAAAGAAATGCAAGCAACCCTGATGCGCGAAATGCGCCTCTATCACTACCCGATTGCAATCAAATTTTTCTATGATCAGGCAGAAGCTGATAAGTACCTCGAAGAGAACGAAGTACACGTACCAGTAAAGCCAATGACTTACTGCCAGTGGGAAATTGCTGCACGCATGAAAGGTCAAAACGTATACGGCACAAAAGAAATGCTCTATTGCTCCAACGCTCATTACAGCTTCGGCTGGAAAGGTCTTGATGAAGCAGAAGTAAAAAGCCACGCAAAATACACACGCAACCCTGAACAAGCGAAGCGTTTTATTGAAACTAAATCCCAGATGCCTGAAGGGTTGATCGGCATAGCTGTTATGCCGCTCGCAAGCGCAACTAAGACTCCGGACGTTGTTCACTTCTATGTAGATAACATGCAGGCATATCACCTTGCTGTTGACTACATGGCGGCTACGGACACCCACCCTCTCCGTCCTGCAATCACCATGAACTCCTCTGCCTGTGGCGGCACTGTATTCTCTTATATTACGAACGAGTTCAACATGGTTCCGTCATGCTCCGGCAGCTACAACGCAGGTAAAACAGAACGCGGTGAAATCAACGTTATGATCCCTGGAGAAAAGATGATCGCGACCTACGAACGTCTGCTCGAACGCATTGAAAATCTCGGTAGTTCTTCCATTACTAAACCTGGCGACGGCTTCCCTGGTCAGGATGTATGTAAAAACTGTCCGCTCATCATCTTCAAAAAATCTAAATAAACATTCTCATATGAGGGGCGGTACCCACATGCCGCCCCGATTTAGAACACAAGTTAGGTGAGGAGGTTAACGAGGTAAGTCTTCCCCTGTTCTCAACAAACGCCAAGTAGTATTCTTCCTCTGATATTACGCCGTTTTTCTTGCTTCTGGCAGATCTCCAGCGAAATGAAACGTTATCTCAACTAGCAATTCAAGGATCACACTCTTGAATGTTATCCCATTCCAAGCGTAACTTTTGTTTCTGTATTGCAACATTCATTCAATTTTATTCATTATCGCAAAAAGACCACCCACCATACATTTTACAACACACTGTTTTTACAAACATTAGATCGTGACAAAATTCATTATCTAATTCTCCCTTGCACAAGGTAAAACTGTTTTGCTATCTGAATCCTTTGCTTCAAACGAAACGTAATTTTTCGTATGTACCATCATATATTGGAGTCACACATGGCAACATTACCTGCAAGCGCACTTATTCAGCGCGACAAAGAAACATATCAGATTCGTCTCACCCCACCTTCCGGTGTTGTAACCGCAGACGAACTTCGTCAGCTCGCAGACGTAGCAGACAAGTACGATGTACCTCTTCTCAAAATTACTTCCGGTCAGCGTATCGCGCTCATCGGTCTTAATGAAGAAGACATGGCAAACGCAGCTGAAGAAGTACCATTCCGCATTGGTGGTCACTACATTCAGGCTTGCCCTGGTACCGACTGGTGTAAAATGGGTCAGTGCGATTCCTTAGGTCTCGGCAAAACCCTTACCGAAAAAATCGGCACCCTCAAAACTGCTGCTAAAATCAAAGTTGGCGTTTGTGGCTGTCCTATCGGCTGTTCCGAAAGCCACATCCGTGACATCGGCTTCATTGGCGGTAAAAAAGGTTGGACTATGGTTATCGGTGGTAACTCCGGCTCCCGTCCACGTATCGCAGATACTCTCGCGGACAATCTTACCGAAGAAGAAGCTCTCGATCTTCTCAACCGCTTCCTCACCCACTACAACGAAACTGCTAAGAAAAAGCAGCGCGTAGCTCGCTACGTAGAAGAACACGGTATCGAAGCAATCCGTGAAGCAATGGGCGTATAAGCTCCCAAGCCACATTTACAATAAAAAAAGCCGCTCTATTTGAGCGGCTTTTCTTTTTTACGAATCCTTATGAACCGTAGTATGTATCGTACCATCCGGCAAAACATACGCATGGGCCATGTGATCTGTATTATGATAAATTCCGTAGTTACCGTCCTTATCCAGCAAGATAACCCCTGCATGTCCTTGCACTCGGCGATACAGCATTTCAATAGCCTCTTTTGCTGCTAATGATGCATCATGTTGACTCAGGTACTCACACGCCTTGGCGCACATAAGCGTACGGATAACTCCTTCACCGAATCCTGTGCAAGAGGCTCCGCCCAGTTCGTTATCGGCATACACTCCAGCACCACAGATAGGGGAATCCCCCACACGACCCGGTAATTTGTATGGGGTACCGCCTGTAGACGTTGATGCTGCAATATTACCATCTTTATCAAGGGCAACTGCGCCTACTGTGCCTTTCGGCATTGGAGCAAAAGCATCATGGGTTGAATACCCGTCCTTACTGCGAAGTTTTTCATACAACTGCAGCTCTCGCTCTACAAACAGATCACGAGGATCACACTCTGTGAGTCCTTGTTCACGAGCAAATCGCTCAGCACCTTCGCCTATAAGGAAACAAAATTCTGTTTCTAAAACCTTGCGCGCAATGTCTACCGGAGTCATAAATCGACGAACACCAGCAACCGCGCCAAAATTTAAATCTTTACCGTCCATAATGGATGCATCAAGCTCAATCTGACCATCAGCATTCAACACTGCTCCACGGCCTGCATCAAATGTATCATCCTTTTCAAGAACATTAATCGCAGCCTGAACAGCATCAAGAGCACTCGCACCCTGCAACAACAACGGGTATGCTGCCTCAACAGCGTTACGGCACCCATCAAGGTGAGCCTGCTTGCGATCGTCAGGAATTGTCCATGCACCACCGTGAACAATAATTTTCGGTTCCATTATATCTCACCTTTTTTATCGGCGATGCCTCCGGCGGGCAGGGCGTTGCCCTATAACCCGCAAGGAAAGTCACCCCCCTTGACCCTAACAAGTAATATTTATCGCCTTACATAACTATCAAGCAGTACTCGTACAAAAAAAATGGCGCAAGAACTTCTGTTCACAGCGCCTTAAAACCACAACTCAATATCCCAAAAACGTCCTCACTCGCCTAATCGTAGTCAAACGGGCACTCCTCTCGCGAAGATACAACGCACTGGCACCTTTGCACATCGAAGACAACACAACTCAAGCACTGCAGGCACATTCTTCTCCCTATCGCCCACCTTGATACTTCAAACATATGGCACCCAGTGGAGGAAGTGTAAGTTCTATGAATCCTTCGCCACCAAAGTCGTCCGAACATGTCTCTATTGCCCCAATGTTTCCGACATTGGAGCCCCCGTAATACATACTGTCGCTATTGAGAATTTCTTCCCACACACCGCATTTGGGACTAGCAACACGATAATGATGTCGCACCACAGGAGTGAAGTTAAATATCCAGAACAGAGGAGCACCATCGCCCCCCATACGGACGAAGCTTATTACAGACGCCCCATAATCAGAAAAATCAACCCACCTGAAGCCCTCCCAGCTAACATCGTCTTTGTGCATAGCTTCTTCAGTTACCAGCATGCGGTTAAGGTCCCGCACGAGAGTACGAATACCATCATGTGCAGGAAATTGAAGAAGACACCAATCTATTTCCTCCCTTGGGTTCCATTCATTCCACTGCCCGAACTCACTCCCCATAAAGATCATCTTCTTACCAGGGTGCGCCCACATGTATGAGAACAGGAGCCGAAGGTTGGCTTGTTGTTGCCAAACATCGCCACTCATTTTGCTCAAAATTGTTCCCTTTCCGTGCACAACTTCATCATGGGATAGCGGAAGAATAAAGTTCTCACTAAAGGCATAGAGCATACTGAAAGTAAGACTATTGTGGGCGTAACTTCGATAGATTGGATCAGTAGAGAAATAAGTAAGACTGTCGTGCATCCAGCCCATATTCCACTTGAACGTAAACCCGAGCCCCCCTGTATAAAGAGGGCGAGAAACTCCCGGCCACGAGGTGGACTCTTCGGCGATCATGGCCACACCTGGAAACTGCTCATGCGCCACGCGGTTAAGCTCCCGTAAAAAATCTATTGCTTCAAGATTTTCACGTCCGCCGTATTTATTCGGACACCACTCCCCTTCACATCGGGAATAATCGAGATACAGCATGGAAGCGACGGCATCTATGCGAAGCCCGTCTATATGAAACTCACGCAACCAGTACAGAGCATTTGAAAACAAAAAGTTACGAACTTCATGCCGCCCATAATTAAATATGTACGTTCCCCAATCAGGGTGCTCACCAAGTTGAGGATCAAGGTGCTCGTAAAGCGCACTTCCGTCGAACCGTCCAAGGCACCAGTCATCTTTAGGAAAATGTGCTGGAACCCAATCAAGAAAGATACCAATACCTGCGTTATGCAACGCATCGACAAAACCTTTAAATTCTTCCGGCGTACCAAATCGAGATGTTGGCGCATAGTAGTTACTGGTTTGGTAACCCCATGATTCATCAAGTGGATGTTCTGCTACCGGAAGTAATTCTACATGGGTAAAGCCCATGTCCTTCACATAGTTAATGAGCAATTCGGCAATTTGCCCGTATGGCAAGAACCCGTCGCTTTCGGAATCATGATCACGGCACCATGATCCAAGATGAACTTCATAAATAGATATTGGCTGATCCAAGGGAGGACCTTGCTTACGCCGCTCCTGCATCCACTCATCATCTGCCCATGTATAGTTGTCCAGCTCCCATGTACGAGAAGCAACACCGGGACGAAGCTCACAATAAAAAGCAAAGGGGTCAACTTTGTATACATCCCGCCCATCTTCTCCTAGGACGCTGAACTTATATAACTGACCTTTCTGTACTCCGGCAACAAATGCTGCCCATATGCCAGATTCTCCCACTGGGTACAAAGGAAGTTCTCTGAAATGCCATTCGTTAAAATCACCAGCAACGTGTACCTCCTGAGCATTCGGTGCCCACACTGCAAAGCGGTATCCCTTCACGCCATCTACCTCAACCGAATGCGCTCCAAGGAAACGATATAAATCCCAGTGCGTTCCTTTGCCGAATAAATATAAATCAAACGGTTCAAAAAAAGCCGGAACGCTCTTTAATTTACCCCTCATTATATGCTCCAAATTCTATACTGTTACGTGCGCAGGCCAAGCTCTTTGTATAACGCCACATACTCGTTAGCAGCCTTGTCCCAAGAGAAATCCTTCGCCATGGCTCGTCCGATTATCCTCCGGAACTCGCGAGGGTTATTTTCCCATACATCTATAGCGTCACTAATCGAATCAATAAAAGCACCACTGTTAATGTTTTCGAATGTAAACCCAGTGGCATGAGGGTGCGGCCAAGACATTATTGTATCATGCAATCCGCCTACAGCACTGGCTACCGGAATGGTACCAAACTTCAATGCATACAACTGGGTGAGGCCACATGGTTCATATGTTGAAGGCATTAAGAATATATCCGAAGCTGCCTGAATCTTATGGGCAAGCTCTTCTGTGTAATCCACAATTGTGCACATTTTTTTCGGATATGTTTCCATGTAATTGAGGAGAGTAGCTTCACGTTCCAGATTACCTTCACCAAGCACTACAAGCCCTACATTTTTCTCCATAAGCTCAGGAATAACATCCACCAGCATATTCACGCCCTTCTGCTTTCGCAGGCGTCCAATGAAGCCAAGCAGAGGACGTTTCTTAAGCTCCGGATCAAGCCCAAGCTCTTCAATTAAACTACATTTGCAGGTTCGTTTTCCCCGAACATTATTTCTTGTATATGCCTTAGCCAGGTACTTATTATTTTCAGGATTCCAAACGTCATAATCTGCACCATTCAAAATTCCATGCAGGCGATCTTTACGTGCCATCAAAACATTATGCAGATCACAACCGAATTGCTGTGTTAAAATTTCTTTGGAGTAGTTTGGTGATACGGTGGTGATTTTATCTGCGTACGAAATGCCAGCTTTCATGAAGTTAAAATCACCATAAAACTCAACGCCATGCATTGACCATGCGGAAGGTGGAAGGCCACAATTTTCAAAAAGACGCGATGCAAAACGTCCCTGAAATGCAAGATTATGGATAGTAAATACGGAACGAGTGTCTTCCCAGAACGGGTTCTTCATACGATTATAGTAAAGATACGCAGGTGAAAGCGCAGCCTGCCAGTCATGCGCATGGATAATCTGCGGGGCAGTTTCAAACCGCTCCATCAAGCTTTGTGCTGCTCTGTTAAAAAATATAAAACGCTCAGCATTATCAAAAAAATCACCGCGATGATTACAATAATAAAAACGCCTGTCGAAATATTCACTACGATGAATAAAATAGACAGGCATTCCTTTATAATCAGCTTGATACACGTCCGCAGTAATCGGGGCCCAAGGATACCCCACCGGAACATCTGACCATGCGAGACGAATATCGTATTCAGCAGTACCTATTCTTCCATAAAAAGGCGTAATTACCGCTGTTTTAATCCCTTTATTGTGTAAAGCCAAAGGTAACGCACCCAAAACATCTCCAAGACCACCCGTTTTTGAAAACGGAAAAATCTCAGATGCGATAAATACTACGTCTGCCCCCACACTATGCTCCTCGTTAGTTTGCGTATTGAAAGGTCGACATTTATAAAAATGTCGACCTGCAACAACAATAGCGTAGCAGTATTTTTCAGGACATGATTTATCGATTTTGACGCGTTACTTATTCAATCGTTTGAGACGCTTTGCAAAATCCTCAACTATTAAATTATGGTCAAACACTATGTGCGGCAAGGACTCCAGCGGGAAAAAGCGAGCATTTTGTGCATCATCACCAGCCGTTAAAATAGAAACATCATTTGCCACAGCGCTATATGCGACGCTCATTGTGTGGTGTCTTGGATCTCTTGTAGGGTCAGAGTACACACCAATGAGTTCGGTTAGAGTGACATCAAGATTCGTCTCTTCCTTTGCTTCACGGATTGCAGCCGCCTCACAGGTTTCCCCATAGTCAATAAAGCCCCCAGGCAATGCCCACCCATGCGGTTCATTAGCACGCTCTATCAACACGACGCCCTGATTGGGGTCATAAATAACGATATCAACTGTAGGCGCCGGATTTCGGTACATGGTAACAGGCGCAGAACAATTAGGGCACGGTATATCATAAGTTATACTCATGAGTCTCTCTCCTTTATTACATAGCGTGAGTAGGTGTAGCTTAAGTATAACGCGTAAAAATAGTACAACAAAAAAGCACCTCCCTGACCACTAGAGAGGTGCTTTTTAAAAAAAGAAGGATATGAAGGGATATCTGCACAAAGGGTGCCATAACGCTCCAAAGCTTATTAGAATCTTCGCAAGCTCCGGTATCTATAGCATCCCGAAAAACATGCAAAAAAATCACATCCCAGCTTCTGTAAAAAGATTTGAACCAACCTAAAAAAATGCCAACAGTTGTACAAAAAACTTTTTACTTTCAATCAGCTCTACGACTGTTACCATTTTCAAGTATATCTCTAGAAAATTATGCGCCTGCGACTCGCGGCACAACTGCTAATCCAGAGGTGCGCAGTTCAATCTCAGAAACAGCACCATTACGCACAATCCGTACTGCACGGGGACCAACAATCTCAACCAATGTTGATGCCAAACCACCTGCCGGTGCAGGTTCAAGATCGACCACACCTGCCACATTTTCTGTCAGTTCCGGATCAAGTGCAGACGCTGCGGTCACTGCAGGACGTCCGCTCATATTAGCACTGGTTGAAACCAATGGAACGCCTGCTTCAATGCACAACTTTTGAGCAACTGGATGCGGGGTTACACGCACGGCAACCCTACCGGTTTCACCTGTAAGAACTGGAGAAATACGGTCAGATGCAGTCACTAAAATAGACAGGGAACCTGGCCAGAAACGATTAGCCAACGCATGCACGATATCTGAAGAAACATCTGTTACAAGTCGCAATTGATCAATGCTTCCGATAAGTACCGGTAAAGGCATGGAGCCAGAACGTTTTTTTGCCTTGTAAACAGCCTCTACTGCAAGCGGATCAAGCGCGTTGCAGCCCACTGCATAAAAAGTTTCAGTGGGATAACAAATAACTTCTCCCTGTTTGAGGGCAGTTACAGCTTCGGAAATGCTAAGTGTTGAGACAATCATAAACCTACCTCTATCCTTTTCATTGAGAAACTGCCCATTAAACGGTACACAGGCAGCCAATACGGATTCAATAACCCGATTATATCTCCAATGATGGAGTTTCTACATGATTCAGCTCAAAATTATTGCCGTTGGCAAAATTAAAGAACGCTTCTGGACAGATGCAGCCGATCACTACATTACCCGCCTGAAGCGTAGTTATAAATTTCAAGAAGTCATCGTTAAAGACGGCAATGCTAAGATGAAGCCGCTTGAACGAAATAACGATGAAGGAAAACGAATTCTCGCTGCCCTTTCTCCAACAGATATACCTATCTGCATGGATGAGCACGGAAAAACATACACCTCAGTAAAATTTTCTCAAATGCTCGACAGAATCGGCATGGATAACAACCGTACTCCGACCCTCATAATTGGTGGCGCGTTCGGTCTTTCACAAGAAGTACTGCAAAAATGCCAGTACAAAATCAGCCTGTCACCCATGACCTTCACACACGAAATGGCGCGCGTAATTCTATACGAACAGCTCTACCGTGCCGACGCTATCCTTCGCGGTAGCCCGTATCATCACGTTGAAATCAGATAAATAAAAAACATATATTTTTTTACCGCTGCCCCTCCTGCTTCATGCAGGAAGCCAGACCAAAGCAAGGAGAACACCATGGCTGCCTTACAAATGAAATACCTTCAGGAACTCGAAGAATACATGACCTCCGGCCGTATGCAGGAAGACTTTGAATGTTCCCCAGAGGAACGCCGTCTCGAAATCCTCGAATTCCTCGAAACTCTCATGGATGTAGCCGAAGTTGCAGATGAAACAGCAACCAAGCTTATCTTTAAAAACTCTCAGCTTGGTGCCCTGACTGGTACTAAGTAACATCTGTGATACGCGTTATGCCTCCAGCAGCCAGAGAACCTTTCTGTAGAAAGGCTTCTGGACTCTCCAAAGACTTTTAGCGCGTTTTCCACATAGCCTCGCGGCTTATGCACCTATTACCTTTCACGTAACAAAAGGGCCGTCCTGACTATGCAGGGCAGCCCTTTTTCTTTTTTACAACAAGGCCAACAACAGAAAGTTAATTCCCTTGCGGCTACCAACAACTTAAGAACCGGGCATTCTTCGCCCCTAAAAGTTTCTGGAGATTCTTAAGAACCTCTTGCAAGAAGTTCTTAAGCCGCCGGAGGCAAAAAAGCTGGTAACCGACGCCGGAGTCATTCGCCAACGTCACATGCCGTAACAGCTTATGCTTTCACCAACGACCAGAAGTATCTGGTGTCCTTACCTACTTTGTAAAAAATTTCTTTTTCGACACTCCAACCTTCTGTAAGGTCTGCTGGCACAGTCTCAAGCGCAAGAATGACGATTCGACCTTGCGGCTTAATATTTGGACCGACGAGCTCAAGAAGCTTTTTCCATGGCATGAATGCCCGACTCAGCATTAGGTCTGCTGGCTCATGTTCATCCATGAAATCCTCTACACGTCCCTTATACACATCGGTGTTACGTATGCGCAGACGCTTAACAGTCTGCTCCATAAACATGGCGCGTTTTTCCCGCACGTCAACAAGGTAGTATTGTCCTTCCTGCCAGAGTGCTCGAAGTGGAATGCCGGGGAGTCCGGCACCAGCACCAAAATCCCACGTCGTCGGTGTTACAGGAAGTGGTAAGGAACGCAAAAACTCGTTAAGATGTAAGCTGTCGATAATGAGAATGGTAAGGACATCCTGCCATGAATAGGGACCTACGAGGTTCATGACCTTATTCCACTTCATGACAAGGGTGAGGTACCCTGTGAGCGCTTCGAGTTCTGTCTCTGAAGGGGTAAAACCTTCTCGCTTCAGAAGGCTGGCAACATCTGCAACGGTTGGAGAATCATTTTTCTTCACGGTATCTATCCTTACTTATATAAAAGTGCCTTTGTAACTATGTTACTGACACTAGAAGTTCTTCAGTAAAAGCTTAATCGGCTTGGTACTGTACCTTGTGGCCTCTTGCAAGTGAAACTGAGATAGCCTATTAGGCTGTACCAAGCGACTTACGTAAAATTGAATCAAACCAAAATGTGAGCATAACATGACAATGAACACCGATATAGCTGTTCTTTTTCCAGGACAGGGCTCTCAAGAGCCAAATATGGGACGTGATGTAGCAGAAGCAAATGCAGACATCATGTCTTTGTGGAAAAAAGCTGAAAAAATCAGCGGCATTGACCTTCGTGGCATTTACTGGGACGGTGACGAAGCTGCAATGGCAGACACCCGCAACTTGCAGCCTGCACTTACTCTGGTAAACCTTGGCCTCTGGATTGAAGCTTCCGGCTCTTTACGTCCATCCTGCATGGCTGGTCACTCTCTTGGTGAATTCAGCGCACTTGCAGCATCCGAAGCTCTTTCCGTTGATGCAGTTATTGAGGCAGTATCTCTTCGTGGCCGCCTTATGGCAGACGCCGATCCAAGTGGCACTGGTGCTATGGCAGCAGCAATGAAAATGAAGCTTGAAGCTGTTGAAGCTGTTGTTACAGACGTTGCAGAATCTACAGGGGAAATGATTCGCATCGCTAACTACAACACTCCAGGCCAGTTTGTTCTCTCCGGCACCAAAACTGCGATTGCAGAAGCTGGTGCTAAAATTAAAGAACAGAAAGGCCGTGCGATTCCGCTGAAAGTATCCGGCGCATTCCACAGCCCGCTTATGGCTGACGCAGCAAAAGAACTTTCCAGCTACTTTGCAAAACTTTCCTGGAATAACCCTAAGTACCCTATCTACTGCAACGTGACTGGCAAACCTGCCACCACTTCTGCTGATCTCGCAGAGATTATGCCGCAGCAGATGACATCTTCCGTATTCTGGATTGATACCATCACCAACCAGTTCAACGCTGGCGTTCGTCAATTTGTTGAAGTTGGTCCTAAAGGTGTTCTTTCCAAAATGCTCGGACAGATCCTTAAACCAGTTGCAGACTCTTCCGAATGGGAAAGCCTGAATCTGGGCAGCCTTGAAGCTGTTGAAGCTTTCAACGCAGCAAAATAAGCTTATAATCGGCCGCGGAGCAAATTTGCTCCGCGGCCGAATTTACTCCTAAAGCACGTCTTTTCAGTCGTCGAAAAGTTTGCTAAAAAGATTAGTTCCTTTCTGGTCGCTTTTTAATTTTTACACATCTTGCAAGAATATTTAGCGCTATCAGATACGGCTGCACGTCGGCCTGAGGGACTTTTTCGGGACAATATCCCGTCTTTCGGAAACTATCCGAAGATCATACGCTAGACCCGCTAAAGCATGTACACACGTTGCTTTAGCTTACTTGATATACTTAACTTTATACGTGAATGGAAAGACATGCGCGCTAAGAATCATTTATACACAGCCCTGCAAGCAATTGTGGCTGACCTTGATCTTGAATGGCCTGCCAGAACAACCATTGAACCTCCAAAAGAGAAAAAGTTCGGCGACATGGCAGCTAACATCGCCATGGTTCTGGCTAAACCTGCAAAACGTAACCCGCGCGAACTTGCTTCCCTCATCGCTGAAAAACTCATTGAAGATCCAATGATCGACAACGTTGAGATTGCAGGCCCGGGCTTCTTGAACATCACCTTCTCCATTGATTTCTGGAGAAGCACCGTTGCTATCATCGATGAACGTGGCGAAGGCTACGGCTCTATAGACCAGGGCAAAGGCAAAAAAGTTCAGGTTGAATACGTTTCTGCAAACCCGACTGGTCCACTGCACATTGGTCACGGTCGTGGTGCAGCAGTTGGCGACAGCCTTGCGCGCCTCCTGCGCTTTGCCGGATACGATGTACACACTGAATACTACATCAACGACGCAGGCCGTCAGATGCTTATCCTTGGTCAGTCTGTTCTTTTCCGTGCACGTCAAATTGCAGGTGAAGACCTTCCTGATCCAGAAGATTTTTACCGTGGCGACTACATTAAAGACATCGCAAAAGAAGTTCTGGAACAGCATCCAGACCTGCTTGAAAAAGACGATGCTCTTGAAATCTGCCGCGAATACGCTCTCAACCAGATTCTCGACGGAATCAAGAAAGACCTTGCTGAATTCCGTGTAGAACACCAGAACTGGTTCTCCGAGCGCTCTCTCGTTACCGCTGGTGCAGTTGAAAAAACCTTCAACCGCCTTAAAGAAGCTGGTCTTGCATTTGAGCAGGACGGTGCTCTCTGGTTCCGCACCACTGAATTCGGTGACGACAAAGACCGCGTACTCCGTAAGTCCGACGGTTCCCTTACTTACTTTGCTTCTGATATTGCGTACCACGACAACAAATACGACCGTGGTTTCGAACTGAACGTAGACATCTGGGGTGCTGACCACCACGGTTACGTTCCTCGTATGCGCGCAGCTGTTGAAGCACTTGGTAAGCCGAAAGACAGCTTTGACGTAATCCTTATCCAGCTTGTTAACCTGCTCCGCAACGGTGAACAGATTGCTATGTCCACCCGCGCAGGCCAGTTCGACACTCTTGAAGAAGTTGTTAAAGACGTTGGCTGCGATGCAGCACGCTTCATGTTCCTCTCCCGTAAAAGTGACAGTCACCTCGACTTTGACCTTGAGCTGGTGAAACAGAAGTCCATGGACAACCCTGTGTACTACGTACAGTATGCAAATGCCCGTATCTGTTCTGTCCTGCGAAAAGCCGCAGAACGCGGCATTGCTGTACCTGAAAAAGCAACTCCTGAAATTCTTTCTGCAATAAAAGAAGACAGCGAACTTGACTTGATCAAACTTCTCGATCAATTTGAAGATGTTGTTGATTCAGCAGCACGCCAGCTTGCTCCTCACCAGATTAGTTTCTACGTGCAGGAACTCGCTAGCGCATTGCACAGCTTCTACGCTAACAACCCAATCCTTAACGCTAAGGATGAAAACGTGATTGCAGCACGCCTTTGCCTGCTCCAGAGCGTTTCCAAGGTTATCCGCAACGGTCTTAACCTCGTGGGTGTTGAAGCACCTGAATCTATGTAATTTAACACTAGGATGTTTGCCTGAATGGGCTTTGCACCGACTACATCAAAAGATAAAGACACAGGGAAAAAGATTTTCACTTTTTCCCTGCGTCTTCCTGAACTGATTGGCCTGAATGTTATCATTCTTGTCGGCTTTGTCTGGGTCTTTATCTTCGGCCTTCTTGTAGGTCGCGGGTACCAGCCGGAAGAAGCTGTTCCTGAACTGAAGCATATTATGCCTTCACAACAAGTTGCAAAAGCTCCCCCTGTGCCTGTTGAACAGAACATAGGTGCAAAAAACTCTACACAGTCCAGCAAAAAAACATCCGCAGCGCTTCCTCAAAGCACTCAACAGCCAACCTCAGTTGCTGAAAAAAAAGGAAGCGTAATTGAACCTGAGCAGCTAAACTTCTTTGAACAGTTAAAAGCCAAAGAAGCGTCAAATAGTCCTGCCACTGCACCAAAACCTAAAACAGCACATGTTGCTGCAAAGCGTCCTGCGCCTACTCCTGTTGTTGCCGAACAGGTTGTACCAATGCCTAAAAAGGTAGCAACAGCCAACCAGCCTGCACAAAAAAAAGAAGCAGCGCTTGAAAAAAACACTGCCACTTTTGAGTACATCTATCAGGTTGCCGCTTCCACCAACAAAGAGGCTGCTACAAAATTACGCAACACCATATCTGCCAAAGGGTTCACAACTTCACTGGCAACTGCGGTAATTAAAACTACTAAATGGTATCGCGTAAACGTCCATTTTATCGGGACTCCTGAAGATCTTTCAACCTTCAAAAGTCGGCTTGCAGGCGCAGGGTACAACAAGCCTTTGCTGAGAAAGAAAAAACAACGTTAACAACTTACTACAGTAAGTTTTGCAGGCTTCTCTTGACGGACTGATAAGAACTTCACTATCATCGTTCGACTCAATTTTCGACCACAAGGAGCCTGCACATATGCAAAAGCAAACAGGCATCCAGGCTAACCCGATAGCTACGCTGGGACGCTCAACTATCGACTTCATATCTAGTCTGGGGGAAATCTTTCTTTTTCTGCTAGAAGGTGTACGCCTCATCTTCTCCTCACCGAAACAGCTGACAAAAATCATCCGTCAGATGTACTTTATCGGGTCAAAATCCCTTTTTGTCATTTCTCTTATCGGAATCTTTACCGGTATGGTGTTAGGACTTCAGGGATATTATACACTCGTTAAGTTTGGATCTGAAGGTTTACTCGGAGCAGCCGTTTCTCTCACCCTTATTCGAGAACTAGGACCTGTACTGACAGCAATCATGATTACCGGCCGCGCCGGCTCTTCCATGGCTGCTGAAATCGGGGTGATGCGTATCTCTGACCAGATCGATGCACTTGATGTTATGGACATCAACCCAATAGCATATCTGGTTTCACCACGCATTGCAGCCAGTATTCTTTGCTTCCCGCTACTCACGGCACTTTTCGATGTAATTGGAATTATAGGTGGTTATTTGACCGGTGTCGCCATGCTCGGTATCAACTCTGGAGTCTATTTCCACAGAATTAATACCAGCGTTGAAATGTCCGATATTAATGAAGGCTTCTTAAAAGCGTTAGTCTTCGGAATTATTGTTGCGACAATTAGCTGCTACCAAGGATATAACACCCACAAACGAAAAGACAGCGTCGGTCCTGAGAGTGTTTCAAACTCCACAACCGCTGCTGTTGTACTTTCCTGTGTACTCATTCTGGTAAGTGACTATGTAATCACTTCCTTCTTGTTATAACACGGGATGGATGAATTTATGCCAACAACTACTTGGGACATTGAGCTAAAAGACCTTTGGGGCGGGTACAACAATACTAAAATCCTTAAAGGGATCAATGGGTCGCTTCCGGCAGGAAAAATCTCCGTCATTCTTGGCGGCTCCGGTTGCGGTAAGTCCACCCTGCTTCGGCATATTCTCGGGTTGAACCGTCCAATGGAAGGAAGCATCCACATTGGTGGACACGACTTTTTTGCAGTGGACTCAAAGCAATTCAGAAAAATCCGCCGTCGTATGGGAGTACTTTTTCAGGACGGTGCCCTACTCGGTTCCCTGACTCTCGGTGAAAATGTAGGGTTACCACTGGCAGAGCACACCAAACTTCCGCAGGAGACCATCCGTAAAATTGTACTGCACAAACTCGGACTTGTCGGTCTTGCGGATTACATAGACTACTATCCTAATGAGCTTTCCGGAGGCATGCGTAAACGTGCAGGACTTGCACGGGCAATTGTAATGGATCCACAAATTCTGTTGTGCGACGAACCAACTTCCGGTCTCGACCCGATTAACGCAGCTGAAATGGATCAACTACTGCTGAGCATGAAAGAACACTTCCCTGCCATGTCTATTGTAGTAGTAAGCCACGACTTAGAAAGTCTGTACAACATTGCCGACAATGTTCTCGTCATTAATCAAGGACAGGCTGCATACTGCGGTAACCTTGAAGGCTTAAAGAGCAGTGAAGAGACCTACTTAAAACAGCTTCTCGGACGCCAGCCGAACAGCGTAAAGCAGCCTACAATCGACCTTGGAGCGGATGTTCAGGCAGAACTATCTAAAT
Organism: Halodesulfovibrio marinisediminis DSM 17456; assembly: GCF_900129975.1. Lineage (NCBI taxonomy): Bacteria > Pseudomonadati > Thermodesulfobacteriota > Desulfovibrionia > Desulfovibrionales > Desulfovibrionaceae > Halodesulfovibrio > Halodesulfovibrio marinisediminis. The sequence goes on along the minus strand of NZ_FSRG01000003.1, from coordinate 36,193 downwards.
GGCTTGAAAAGTAGTAGAATACTCTCAAAAATTAATATAAGAGCAAGCGCTATGAAATCATACTCAAAAGAAACCGCTGTGGGCATTTTTGTTTTAATCTGCCTACTTTGCGTCGGATATTTGACCATTAAGCTTGGTAAAATGCAGCTTGGGGCTTCCAACACATATACGGTTTACGCGAAATTTGAATCAGCAGCAGGGCTACGCGCCGGAGCAGGGGTGGAAATAGCCGGTGTACCTGTAGGTAAAGTTGCCGCGGTAACACTTGACCAGGAAAACTATCTTGCAGAAGTTGCCCTTGCGATTGAAAACGACGTCCAGCTAGGTGACGACGTAATCGCATCTATCAAGACAAGCGGTCTTATTGGTGATAAATACATCAAGCTTACGCCTGGAGGTTCTCCTGACCTGTTAGAAAACGGCAGTGAAATCACTGATACTGAATCTGCTGTTGACATCGAAGAACTCATTAGCAAGTACGTATTTGGCGGAGTTTAATTTAATAGAAAATTCGTATGTACTTTTACGCCATACCTGATACACTTACGAACTATCTATCTAATATAAAACACTTTTTAAACATCGTCCTTATATATCTCACATAGGGGGAAGGTTTTATGTCTAAAACCTACAAAAGACTTTTGTCGCCTATTATTAGCGTTTTCATTGTAACCCTGCTTTTTGCCAGCACAGCATTTGCTGATGCTAAGCAAGACGCAGAAGAAGCGTTGCAAAATGCTGTAAATGAAATCACAACTACTCTTAACAATGCAAACTTAGACAATGTCACAGAAAATAGTGTAGTTGTATCTCAGCTTGAAGCGGAAATTCTGAAAATTTTCAGCATGGAACAGTTCTCCATGCGCACAATCGGTCGCAAATGGAACACATTCACGCCGGAACAAAAAACGAAATTTAAAGATGCGTTTATTGAACTGCTTAAAGCGACGTACTTTAAACACGTAAGTAAATATAACGGACAACGCCTCGACATCCTGGGGTCCCGAACAAACAAATCCGGAAACAAAGTCGAAGTTCGCACTTCAGTAAAATACAAGAACGAAGACGTACCTGTTAATTACCGTATGCTGCGTGAAGACGGTAAATGGATGGTTTACGATGTACTGGTTGAAGGCGTCAGCCTTGTAAAAAACTACCGTACACAGTTCTCAGAAATCTTACGTAAAGGCACACCTGACGAGCTAATTGCTAAGCTTCAGGAAAAAGCCGTACAAGTACGTAAGCAGCAGGCTACAGCCGGTAAAAAGTAATTGAGGTAATTAATGCGAAACGGTTTTTGGCTTATTCTTGCTCTCCTCATTCTAAGCTCACAGCCAGTATACGCAGATGGTGAAATTCCTTTAGCAATGACTAAAGATACCTCTGTAACTACTCCCGTCACTCCGTTACTTTACTCTTCTGCTACGTTAATTGCAGAAAATGAAGTCCCAGCCAATGACGAAGATGAGTTTTTTGACGACGCTTCTGACTACTTTGACGATTCAGAGTACGAAATCGAAGACTCTGCCACTGCGGTAAGTGATCCTTTTGAAGGCTGGAACAGAGTTTGGTTCGATATCAACGACTGGATATACATCGACGTAGCTAAGCCTGCCCATAGAGCATACCGTGTAGTTGTTCCAGAACCTGTCCGAGAAACTTTCGATAACGCTATCGTTAACTGGTTTGGTATGCCGCGCCGATTTGTCAACGCACTCCTACAGGCTAAATTTGCTTTAGCAGGCATTGAGTTCTCACGTTTCGTTGTGAACACTGCATTTGGCTTCGGCGGTATGATCGACATTGCGAAAAATCTTAAGCCAGTTATTCCGTACACAGGTGAAAAGGAAGATTTTGGACAAACCCTTGGCGTATGGGGCGTTCCAGCAGGACCATACCTTGTACTGCCATTCTTTGGTGCATCTAACTTCCGAGATACCGCAGGACTAATCGGTGAAGCTTTCCTGCCACCTTCTCTAGACCCAGTTTACTTAAACTATGGTGTACTTGCAGCCGCACAGTTTAACGTATTAGATAAGCGCATTGTTGTGTACGAAAACATCGTCGGAACTGCCGTCGAACCGTACATCGGATTACGCAATGCATATTCTCAATTACGAAAAGCACAAATTGAAAACTAAAAATAGTCCTTAATAAAAAGGCACTGCTTGTATTTCAAGCAGTGCCTTTTTTTGTTCATTACTAACCAAGTATACTTTGATCCAATGCATAACACTGAATAAAAATATCATCCGTAATAATTACACAGCATTATTCAATGCTACACAATATTTCAGATTTACAACTCTTCTTGATTTTCTTGTGCAGGAGTATAGCTGGCCAGAATGGTCATATCCCTCTTTGCCCGCAACCCATGAGGTACACGTAAGTCAGCAACTACCACATCGCCACGGACAAGTGTATCGAGCACGCCATGTTTTCCCAGCAACTGACCTTCACCACTCAAGACAACTATCATAGTTTCTCCCAGTTCTTTTCGCTCTTGGACTGGAATTTCCTGACCTGCTTTTATGTGCAGGCTCTTAATCTTGGCATTTTCCGATTCATGTATAAGTCGTTCATGCACCCTGTCCGGATTAAACACCGCATTTTTCAAAATACTACTTTTATGCATAGGAGCCTCCTTTCCACTTTACAGTGTACTAGTTGTCCCTCCTATTCAGGTAGTATTTTTGTTTAAATTGGAGGTGCAATAGTTACAACAAGACTCATGTCTTTTGAGGCTCGAACCCCGTGAGGCACTTTAATTTCACAAATTAAAACATCACCCGCGGCAATCGAATCCAGTACGCCAGACTCGCCTAAAAGCTCTCCCTCACCGCTAAGCACGACCATGACAAGTTCCCCATCAATATTATGCGAATGCACAGGCATTTCCTGTCCGGCCTTAAGGTTAAAGTTCATCACTTTTACGTTTTCAGATTCATGCACTAACTGCACATGCATCCTATCTGGAGTAAAACTACGACTTTCAGGAATTCTATTTTTACGCATGGGAAGGCTCCTTTTGTTCAGTGTATGGCTCCACCCTAACGAATTGACAGTATAAGTATGTGATGAAAGTCACGCTACAAGCGTGACCCCAATCACACATACAGCGCTCATATTTTGTCAGCAGTATTCTATTTTTGCTATTTGACAAGAAGTCATAGGAAGTATACCCGCAAATTCTTTAGATACAACTATTCTCATTTCATTTCTATTTTTAGGAGGCGTTGTGCTTATCACCGTTCTTTGCATACTCGTCGGCATTCCGCTGGGATTCCTGTTCCGTAACAACAAACATGTTGTGGATAACGTTAACCGCCTCACTATGTGGTCAATCTACGCACTTCTCTTCATGCTGGGCGTCACCACAGGCTCAAATGAAACGATCGTCACCCAGTTAGGCACCATCGGTGTTCAGGCTGCATGCATCAGTACCCTTTGCGTTCTGGGCAGTGCCAGTGCAGTTTTTCTGCTTGATAAATTTATCCTGAAAGGACAATTCGATGAAAGGTAGTCTTATTATCCTGTCCTTCTTTATTGCCGGTTGTTTTGTAGGACACTGGGATTCTGTTCCGGAATGGCTGCTTAACGATTCCCTTTCAACCTACACACTTTATGCCTTACTCTTCCTTGTAGGGATGTCCATTGGGTTTGATTCCCATTGCTGGCAGATCCTGCGTCAAATGCATCTTAAAGTGCTGCTGGTACCTATTGCTGTTATGCTTGGAACAGCAGTAGGCTCTATTGCCGCTTGGTGCCTGATTACAGATATGCCGATGCGTGATGTACTCGCTGTTGGTGCAGGGTTTGGCTACTATTCACTTTCCACTGTTATTATCACCAACTTAGGGGATCCTATTCTCGGTTCCGTTGCATTGCTCTCGAACATTATACGCGAAATCATCACACTTTTATGTACGCCTATTCTTGTTCGTTTTTTTGGTAAACTTGCCCCCGTTGCATCCGGTGGTGCAACCGCTATGGATACCACCCTTCCAATAATCGTAAAGTTTACAAGTGAACGCTATGGCATCGTAGCAGTCTTTAGCGGTATGGTTTTAACAGTACTTGTTCCATTTATTGTAACGTTTATCATGACGTAGTACTTGAAAGTACTACACAAAGTTACTTTTTTGTATTTTTTCACATAATTCAAGCGATTATCAGTTGACATTTGGGGCTCTCAACGCCAGTTTATAAGCGGGACGTTTATCAAACACATTTTTTGCAAAGCAGGAGAATCCAATGCTGAAAAAATTAGTTCTTGCGCTGGTAGTTGTTGCAATGACCGCTTCCTTCGCATTCGCACAGAAAACAATCGTGATTGCACACGACGCAACTTGGCCTCCAATGGAATTTGTTGACGCTAATAAAAACATTGTTGGTTACTCTGTTGACTACTGTGATGCTATTGCTAAAGAACTCGGCCTTACAGTCGAGCATAAAAGTGTTGCATGGGATGGCATTTTCGCTGGCTTAGTTGGCAGAAAATACGACATGATTTCTTCATCCGTATCCATCACACCTGAGCGCCAGAAGAAGTTTGACTTCTCTGATCCATACTTTGAAGTAACTCAGGCTGTAATTCTTCCAAAAGACGCAACCAGTGCTTCTCTTGCAGACCTCAAGGGCAAAACCCTTGGCGGCCAGATCGGTACTACCGGCGTATTTATGGCTAAACGTGCTGAAGGCATTAACACCAAAGAATACGACGAAATCGGCTTTGCTATTGAAGCTCTTAACACTAACCGTATCGACGGTGTAATTTGTGACGACGCAATCGCAGCTGACTACGTTCTGCGTAACCCTAAATACGCAGGCAAATTCAAGCTCGCATTCATCGTTAAGTCTGATAAGCCTGAATACTACGGTTTCGTAGTAAAAAAAGGTAACAAAGAACTTCTCGATCTCCTCAACAAAGGTATCAAGGCAGTAAAAGCTAAAGGTATTGAAGCCGAACTTCGCAAGAAGTGGATCGGTCAATAAGAAGCCTCTATATATCCAATAAGGGACTGGTACTTATAGAGCGCCAGTCCTTTCTTTTTACTGCAAACAACAGCGATACTAACTATGAGCGTAGAAAAAAAAGAAGTACGCATTGCCGTTACTGACGGTATGCTTATCCCATCCGGAAAGGACAAAAGTGTAGTTACTGCATGGAGCATCTCACTTGCTTTTGCAATCTGCTCCATCATTTACCTTTGCGTTAAAAATCCGGACCCGTACCTTGATATTCTGAAATTTTTGCCAGACGGAATTCTGGTTACATTTGAAGTTACAATCAGCGCAATTCTACTCACGATTCCTATCGGACTTGCCACCGGTATGGGACGATTGTCTGAAAATAAGATCATCAACCTTATTGCTTCAACCTATGTAGAAATTATCCGTGGTATTCCACTTCTGGTTCAACTATTTTTCATCTACTATGCAATCGGTGAATTCATTCAATTACCTGACCTTACCGCGGCTATCATCGCCATGTCAGTCTGTTACGGCGCATACATGGGCGAAGTATTCCGCGCAGGCATTGACGCAGTTGACTCCGGTCAGACCGAAGCAGCCCGTTCCCTTGGTTTTAACAAAACTGAAACCATGTTCATGGTAATTCTTCCACAGGCCTGGAGAACTATTCTTCCACCTGTCGGTAACGAATTCATCGCGCTGCTGAAAGACTCCTCTCTCGTCTCCATTCTCGCAGTATCCGAATTACTGCGTCGAGGCAGAGAATACGCGTCTGTTACATTTAACTATTTTGAATGTTACCTTCTGGTAGCTCTCATCTACCTTGTGATTACCCTGCTTCTTTCTAAGGGGGTAAGCATCATGGAAAACAAACTGAATTACTATGACGACTAATCCAATCATCCAAGTAGAAAACGTCTACAAGTTTTTTGGACAGCTCACAGCGCTTAATGATGTAAGCCTGAACATTAACTCAGGTGAAAAAGTCGTTATCCTCGGGCCATCTGGTTCTGGTAAGTCAACATTATTACGCTCCATCAACCGTCTTGAAAAAATAGACAAAGGGCACATCATTGTAGACGGTCAGGATATTACTGCACCGGAATGCAACATTAACAATGTGCGCCAGGAGCTGGGCATGGTGTTCCAGAGCTTTAACCTGTTCCCACATAAAACTGTGCTGGGCAACCTGACTATGGCTCCGATGCGTCTTAAAAAGATGCCTAAAGATGAAGCAGAGTCCATCGCACTCGATCTTCTCAAAAAGGTAGGCATTTCAGATAAAGCGCATGTATACCCAGCCAAGCTGTCCGGTGGTCAGCAGCAGCGTGTAGCTATTGCACGTGCGCTCGCTATGAACCCGAAAATCATGCTTTTCGATGAACCTACATCTGCACTCGACCCTGAAATGATCGGGGAAGTACTTGATGTTATGACTAGCCTCGCCAAAGAAGGCATGACCATGGTTTGCGTAACCCACGAAATGGGCTTCGCCCGTGAGGTGGCTGACCGTCTCGTCTTCATGGATCACGGTGAAATCATCGAACAAGGGACACCTGAAGAATTCTTCACAAATCCTAAGCATCCTCGACTCAAGCAATTTCTTGAGCAGATCCTCTAAAATAAAAAAAGCCGGTTCATCCGGCTTTTTTTATTTCTCCAACGGAGCTTGCCACCCCTTTAGAATCTCGTGCAATAAGTTTTTCGATTACTTAAGCATATACCTAATTGTATAGCCGAACGATGGATACGCCCAAAGCCACTTGTTTAACTCTGCCACAGTTGTTTTGGTCCGCATAGCAAAAGCGAAAATGTTGATGATCTCTTCTGAATTATGTCCATTCATTGTTGCACCAAGAATGGTATCGTCTTTCTTTGAAACAAGAACCTTATAGGACGGGTACCGCTCGCCTATCCTTCGATATTCAGACCATCCTGCAGCACTCCCTTCGTAAACTTTATACGGTATTTTCTGTGCCTGTGCCTCTTCTTCTTGAAGCCCGACAGTACTCAACGGTGGATGCGTAAAAAGGGTATACGGAACGACTGAATAATCTGGTCTTTCTCCATTGCCGTGCAAAATATTATGCGAAACAACCATGCCTTCCATTGATGCGACAGGAGTCAACTCCATGGTATTTCCAACGACATCACCGGCAGCATAGACTCGGGGGTTTGAAGTGCTTTGCATAAATTCATTCACATTTATGCCACCCTTCTGATTCAATTCAAGTTGCCCTTTTTGGGGATTTAACGCAGCCACATGTGCAATACGTCCTGCCGCATGGACAATACAATCTGCTCTGAACTCGATATTATCTTCTCCAGCACAAAGCACCAATTCATCCCGATCTTTTTTAAGCGAACTTGGCGGCATCATAGTATGAAACCGAACCCCCATGTCACGACTTGCTTCAATCATGCACTCTACAAGAGAAGGATCAAAGCGACGTAAAAAACGTTCACTTCGTAAGATAACATCCACTTGAGCACCTGCGATTGCTGCAATGTGAGACAACTCGAACGCGATAAACCCACCACCTATGAACACAATCCGTGAAGGTAACTCCCTTATTTCAAAAAATTGATCTGTGTTCATGAGCAACTCATTGCCTGAAAAATCCAGAGGACGCGGTGTTGCACCAGCGGCAATGACTATTCTATCAGGTTGATATTTTTTCTTGTTAACCAGAATTGTATCAGGAGAAGCAAACTGAGCCTTGCCATGCACTGCTATGATTCCGTGTTTCTCATAAAAATTTTCTACTAAAGATGGAATAGGGTCACGCATTTCAGCCATTGCTGTCATCATCATCTTCCAATTTATAGCAAGACAGCCCCGCAACCCCCTTTCCGTCATGTGCTTACGACGTAATGCAACATTCGTAACATCAAAAAGAAACTTCTTCGGTTCACATCCTCGCAATGGACATGTGCCTCCAAAAGGCTGGTAGTCAGCCACAACAACCTTCTTCCCCTCAGCTACACAAGTTCGAGCAACAGCCCCGCCTGCGGGGCCTGAGCCAATTATGAAAACATCCGGCTTTTCCACTTTAGTCATGACCAATTCTCCTTTGGTACAGCATTGGTCTATACCATAGCCATGGCAGTCATCTCATCCTACTATTACTCATAAATGATCTAGATAAACTTTGTCCTTATAAACAGCCACCTTCTAAAAACCAGTCCTTCGTACAGAATAAAATAAATGAAAACAGCGACTTTTCCGGTATAAACATGGATGGATAGCATTTATGTATCCGAGTTTAGAAAAAATACTTTTTGTAATAATAACTATTCCCATTAAGTGCTTTTATGTGTAAAAGGATTTCAACAAACGAAAACACAGCCCAACAGGGCTACAATATGAACTTTATTGTCAGGAGAATTCTCATGATTGAACGTTCCGGCATCATCACTTTTCAAGGCAACGGTCTGACTCTCGTAGGTTCACCACTAGAAGTTGGTGATGCTGCTCCAGACTTCTCCGTTCTCACTACTGAATTAGCACCCAAGAGCCTTGAAGATTACAAAGGCAAAGTTATTCTCCTAGTAACTGTTCCTTCTCTTGATACTCCGGTCTGCGACGTTGAAGCACGTCGCTTCAACCAGGAGGCAGCAAACCTTCATGGCGATATTAAGGTATTAACAGTTTCTACTGACCTTCCGTTTGCACAAGCGCGCTGGTGCGGTGCTGCAGGAATTAATGCTGTTGAAGTACTTTCTGACCACAAAGAGCTCTCCCTTGGCCATGCATACGGAGTTGCAATTAAAGAACTCCGGCTCCTGGCACGTTCCGTATTCGTCATCGATCGTAACCAGAAGATTGTTTACTCCCAGATTGTACCGGAAGTAACTGACGAACCAGATTACGAAGCCGCAATTCAAGCTGCACAAGCAGCGTTATAGTTACATATCTCCTCTTTAGAACCCAAGGCCCCTGTTTAAAATCTCTGGACAGGGGCCCCTTTTTTCATTCCCTGCCATTACTTTCATTCAATTGAGCAAAATATTATTTCCTATGCTAACTACACCGATCACACCCCACCGATATTCTTTCTAATCACATGGAAAGGTTGCATCTTTTTTTTCGGCTTCCTATTGCCCCAACAGTCACAATTCTGTACTCTGCACCTGCATTTTTAGAAAAATGCCTTTATGTATTTTCGCCAGAAACAAAGGGATTTAAAATGGATATTCTTGCAATACGTGAACACCTCATTGCAACCGTTATGACCCGTATTGACGATTCCATCGGCAGCCGATCAGAGGCGCTTAGGGAATTTATGGACGTAACACTTCCTAACATTGAAAAAGATGCTTCCGCTGAAATTGCTCAGCACGTACCTACCTTACCAGGTACAATTTACAAAAAATGGGCTGAAATGTTTGCAGACCGCATGCTGCAGACAGTAAAAACCACCCAGCTTGCAGACATGTGTGACAACACAGATGAAAGCAATGCAACAATCGCGCTTGTATATCTTATGTTCATGGAATCCGAGCGAATGGAACAACAAATTGCTGAAGATTTAGCAGAGTTCGGCGTTAAAGAAAGTGCAACCGATGAAGTCGGAAACTTTTTGGGAGATTATCTTCGAAACGCGTTGGGCGCGCGAGGAGAAGAACAGCTGCAATAAAGTCACACAGCACAACACGACATACTTTTTTTTGGGCAAGAATGCATAACGCATCTTGTCAGCAGGCAAACAAAAAAGACCAAATTCTGCGAAGGGATTTGGTCTTTTATTTTGATGCAGTGTACCTCTACAACGACACATAATTTCGTTCTTGTCTTATCAAGCTACTTCAGTTCTACTCGCAGACCGTCCGCTTCGGAGATAATATGGATTTGCTCGTCACTAACTGTAAGAAGATGATCCATACCTTGAAACAGGGATGCCCGTGAAGTCCACTCATCATTTACAAAGACTTCCTGCGCACCACCATTTGACTCAAAACGCAACTGCGTACCATCTTTAAGGGTCAGTAACTCTGTTTCACGAAGAACTACTGGCAGATCTTTGTACGTAAACGTCATAACTTCCTCCTTTCCCACATGGGCAATGCGGTTTCGAATACTTTGCAAGTAACTACTAACATACCATACGCAAGAAAGAGAGCATTACTTATAATGACAAACTCACAAAAAATTATAGCACACGAACTTGGGCTTTCAGAAAAAAAAGTAGCTTCAGTACTAAACCTACTAGCGGAGGGGGCTACGGTTCCTTTTATTGCCCGCTACAGAAAAGAAGCAACCGGTTCTCTGGACGAAGTAGCCATTACCGACATTCGCGACAGGTACGAGGTGCTAACAGCTCTCAACAAGCGTAGAGACGCCATTATATCAGCTCTTACAGAACGTGACCAGCTTACAGCAGATCTATCAAAGGCACTGCATAATGCCACTTCTCTTTCTGAGCTTGAAGATATCTACCTTCCATACAAGCCTAAACGTCGCACTCGTGCTCAAACTGCTCGCGAGCGAGGCTTAGAACCACTTGCAAACCTCATTTTCGAACAAGATAATTGCAAGCTGGAATCACTTGTTGCCACCTATATTTCAGACGAGAAAGACGTTCCTGATGCAGAAGCAGCGCTTAAAGGTGCACGGGATATTATTGCTGAACGCATCAGTGAAGACACTCCAACCCGTACGGTCTTTCGTAAAATATTTGCCGTTAAAGGTGTGTGCTCATCAAAACTTGCACGTGGTAAAAAAGAAGAAGAGGCAGCAACCTATAAAGATTACCTCAACTGGGAAGAACCTGTCGCCAAAGCTCCAAGCCACCGCTTGCTTGCTATGTTTCGCGGGGAACAGGAAGGAGTGCTTAGTCTCTCCATCCGCCCAGATGAAGGGCTAGCGCTGAACGCACTCACCAACCACTTTGCCACATCACGCAATGAGTGCGGTAAACAAGTCAGATTAGCCTGTGAGGATGCTTACAAGCGCCTGCTTGCTCCTTCTCTTGAAAACGACATCCGTGCAGAGTTAAAAAACCGTGCAGACATCGAAGCCATCTCTGTTTTTGCATCCAACCTTCGCGAACTGCTTCTCGGAGCACCATTGGGGCAAAAACGCGTTCTCGCTCTCGACCCCGGATTCCGTACTGGCGCAAAGCTGGTTTGTCTTTCCGAACACGGGGACCTACTGCACAACGAAACAATCTACCCTACGTCCGGCGCAGCAAAAGAAGCACAAGCGGCAGAACGCATCCGAAACCTCGTTGCCAAATTCAATATTGAAACAATTGCCATTGGTAACGGCACTGCCTCACGCGAGACCGAAACTTTTGTCCGAAGCCTCAATATTCCGGACATAACCATTAATATGGTTAATGAATCAGGTGCATCCGTATATTCTGCTTCCGCAGTTGCCCGCGAAGAATTTCCGAATGAAGATATTACAGTACGTGGTGCAGTATCGATTGGTCGGCGCCTCATGGACCCTTTGGCAGAACTGGTAAAAATAGATCCAAAATCCATTGGTGTTGGGCAGTACCAGCATGATGTAAACCAGACTGAACTGAAAAAAGCACTGGACGATGTTGTCGCCTCTTGCGTTAACAGTGTTGGTGTAGAATTAAATACTGCCAGCAAAGAATTGCTCACACATGTGTCCGGCCTCGGTCCAGTTTTGGCGCAAAATATTGTAAACTTTCGTGCTGAAAACGGTGCGTTCAAGTCACGAAAAGAGCTTCATAAAGTTCCACGACTTGGTCCAAAAGCGTACCAGCAATGTGCCGGTTTCTTGCGAATTCATAATGCAAAAAACCCGCTAGATGCATCAGCAGTGCATCCAGAATCATACAAGGTAGTTGAGCAAATTGCGAAAGATTTAGCTATGAAGCTTCCCGATCTAATCGGAAAAAAAGAGCTTAAATCCAAAATTCAGCTACAAGACTATGTCACAGACGTCATAGGATTACCGACGCTGAACGACATTATGAACGAACTTGCACGCCCTGGACGCGACCCGCGCGAGCAGTTTACTGAGTTTAAATTTGCAGACGTTCACAAAATTTCTGACCTGTTTGAAGGCATGGTACTACCCGGAATCGTAACCAACGTAACAAAATTCGGTGCGTTCGTAGACGTAGGAGTGCATCAGGATGGTCTCGTGCACATCTCGCAACTTGCAGACCGTTATGTAAGTGATCCTGCAGAAGTTGTTCGAGTACAGCAAAAAGTTACCGTTAAAGTGATTGAAGTAGATGCGCCCAGAAAGCGTATTTCGCTCAGCATGAAGGATGTCTAACAACCATCTATTACAACTGCCTCCGGTGGCCAAAGAACCTTGTTAAAACAAGGTCCTCTGGACTCTCCAAAAAATTTTAGCCGCGAGACCAGCACGATTTATTAATAGCCTCGCGGCTTATGCACCACTACCTTGCTTGTAATCACAACAGGCTGTTCTCCTTGATAGGACAGCCTGTTTATTTTTCAAGTCAGTAACTTGGCGCTATGAAAAGGCTAAAAAACAACCTAGGTCGCATAATAAACTTTTAAAAGACAGCCTTCTGAAAACATAAAAAAATGCTCCCTGACATGAATCAGGGAGCATTTTATTTCATCTCGGTAAGCTACTGCTTAATCAGCATTAGCATCCTGCTGGCGAATCTCAACACGACGGATTTTACCGGAGATAGTCTTCGGCAGTTCCTTCACGTAGTTGATGATACGCGGGTATTTATACGGCGCAGTAACCTTCTTAACATGGTTCTGCAGCTCTTTGGTCAGTTCTTCGGACTCAGTGTAGTTTGGAGCCAGCACTACAGTTGCTTTAACCAGCTGACCGCGCAGTTCATCCGGTACACCAGTTACCGCTGCTTCAATAACAGCTGGATGCGCAACAAGCGCAGATTCTACTTCGAAAGGTCCGATACGGTAGCCTGAAGATTTAATAAGGTCATCAACACGACCTAAGAACCAGAAGTATCCATCTTCATCCATCCATGCCTTATCACCAGTGTGGTAATAGCCATCGAACATTACAGAAGCGGTTTTTTCCGGATCTTCAAGGTAACCAGCAAACAGCCCTACGGGGGCGCCGTCAGAAGTTTTTACACAGATTTCACCTTCCTGACCCGGTTCACAGATGTTGCCTTCAGAATCCATAAGTACAACATCCCAACACGGTGCAGGTCTTCCGATAGAACCTGGTTTTGCTTCCATGCAAGGGAGAGTAAGGATTTGGAGAGTAGTCTCTGTTTGTCCATACCCTTCATAAATTGGCAATCCGGTGATCTTCTTCCATTCGTGGAACACACTGTCGTTCAGCAATTCGCCTGCTGTTGTGCAATGGCGAAGTGCTGATAAGTCATACTTAGCGAGATCCTGTCGAATGAGGAAACGATATACAGTTGGAGGCGCACAGAAGGTGGTAACTTTATGCTCTGCTAACTGCTCAAGCAATTCAGCAGGCTCAAATTTACCGCGGAAATCCCATACGAACACGGCGGCACCAGCCATCCACTGTCCATAGAATTTACCCCAAACGGCCTTACCCCAACCGGTATCAGCCAGTGTCAGGTGAAGATCACCCGGTTCCAGATCGTGCCAGTAAGCACCGGTAACGTAATGTCCCAACGGGTAAGTGTGAATGTGTTCAACCATCTTCGGCATACCGGTAGTACCGGATGAGAAGAAAATGAGCAGTGGATCATTTCCACCTGAATTACGCTCCGGCTCCTGTGGACGAGGGAACTCTGACGGTCCGGATGCCACAAGTTCATCATATGCATGCCATCCATCTGCGACAGAATCGCCGCCAGCCTGAACGAGGCAGCTAAGAGAAGGACAGGTTGCACGTGCAGCTTCAACACGTTCCGCCACAGAATCTTCAACGATCATACCGCGGATAGCAGCGCGACGGACGCGGAAATCAATATCTTTTACAGTCAACTGTGAGGGAGACGGAACCGGCACAAGTCCAAGCCTATGGCAAGCAAGCATGGACACCCAGAACTCAACTCGGCGGTACAGAATAAGCATAACTCTGTCGCCTTTTTTGAGACCCTGAGCTTCTAACGCGCCAGCAAGTTTTGCAGATTGTTCCTGAAACCATGCAAAAGAGTAGTCATTGCGAGTACCTGAATCATCAACATGCACCATAGCAAGACGCTCTGGATCTTCATCCGCTATGGAATCCAACACATCATATGCGAAGTTGAAATTTTCAGGAACATCTAGGTTAAACTCGTGTACAAACTCTTCATAGCTGGAACTGGAAAACTTTTTCATCACTCTATCCTTATCCCATGTAAGGGATACCATTCACCACCTCAGGTGGTATTTAACGTAATAACTTTTTTGACAACATCCCCTGTGTCATGTCCCTCACCGGCGTGCACTTGCACTTGCGGGGTCGCAGCAGCTCGCTCACTGCACCGGAAAGGGACTAGCTAATCACGTCGAGAAAAGTCGCTGATTCCCCATCAAGCCCACGTAATGCATGAGGAATACGTGAATCAAAGTAAATGGAATCACCGGCTTCGAGTTTATGGCGTGTCTGATCAAGCCATACTTCTAACTTGCCTTCGAGCAGATAAATGAATTCCTGCCCGCTGTGCTCGTTCCAAGTAAGCTCGTTTAAATCTTTAGCAGGAACAGTTACAAGAAACGGTTCCATCTTTTTATTAGTAAAACGTGCAGCAAGGTTGAAATAATCATAATCTTTACGGCGCTCAACGCTGAGTCCTTCACCTTTGCGCACAAGAGTATAATCATGCAGGTGACCTTCCTGACCAGTGATCAGAGAAGTAAGGTCAACACCACAGACAGTTGCAATATCTTTTAAGTAGCTAACAGGAATCTCGGTTTCACCTTCTTCGTACAGTGCTACGACTTCCGGCTTAACTCCGATTTTCTCGGCGAGCTGTTCGACTGTCATATCTACAGCTTCACGAAGCCCTACCAAGCGGGGAGCAATTTCTCTATATGCTTTATTCTCGTGCATATTTCCTCCTGACTGACAATGTAACAACATTGTTCACAGCAGCGTTATTACATTTTTGTAAAAAAGCAAAGCTTTTCTTTTCCTCTACCAACCCATTAATGTTGCTCTCAAATGCCTGCAGTTGCCAATGGGGATGTAAAGCTAGGCGCTTTTACTTACATGCATCTGAAGAACAAAAAAGGCGCGTGCCGCATCGAGCGGTACGCGCCTCATCACTAACAAGACTTACGACCCCCGATTATTCTCAGGGGGCGGAAATTCGTCCATTCTTCTCAATCATCTTCACAGTATTAGACACCTGACGACCAGTCGGTGTGCTACGACTCATTTCACGTTCAAGGTTTGTAATGCCTTTCAACACGGTTGAATGGCGACGGTTGAACTGCAAACCGATCTGCTTCAAAGAAAGATCAGTGTGCTTACGAGCAAGATAGAAGATGGTGTTGCGCGCTGTTACCAGCTCACGCTTACGGCTGCGTGAGTTAAGCTGATCAAATGAAAGATCAAAACAGCTACATACACAACGTATAATGGAATCCATGTTCATTACGACTTCACGGGATGCATAATGCCCAATAACGTCCCATGCCATGTCCATAGAAATTCGTTCGTTCAGAATGCGAGCTTTCAGAATAAGGTTGTGCAAGCAGCTCTCAATCTGACGTACATCTGAATGAATGTTTTCTGCAAGTAAATCAGTCACGTTTTCTGGCAAATCTACCTGATACAGACGTGCTTTTTTGCAGAGAATATCGCGACGTGTTTCAAAGTCCGGCTTATCAATAACAGCAAGGAACCCTGAGCAGAAACGGGAAACAAGCTGATTATCAACATCTTTCAGATCACGTGGAGCAAAAGAACTGGACAGCACCACGCGGGAACCGCGGGACTGGAGAGATTTAATTGTTGCAAGAACTTCATCCTGCATGCGTTCTTTGCCCTGAAGGAAGTGGACATCTTCAAGCAAAAGAAGATCAATATCACGGTAACGAGCTTTAAACCGTTCAGTATCACGATGCTTCAGAGAAGTTACGAGGCCGGTCGCAAATTCTTCAGCAGTGAGATATTCAACTCTTGGGTTAACACGGTTACTATGTTTACAAAGCTGGCCGCCCACAGCCTGCATGAGGTGTGTTTTACCAAGTCCCGGAGCTGAACTCAAAAAAAGCGTATTACAAGAAAGAGAATCGCGTGTAATCCCCTGTGATGCAGCGAATGCAAGGTCGTTGCTTGGACCAACTACAAAGCTGTCGAAATCAAATCTCCAGTCGAGGGCTTTAGAAACCAGCGTCTGTTCTACAGGAAGCTGCTGCTGTACGGCACGTCTGTTATCAGCACCAAAAAGTACCGGTGCAGAAGCTATCTGCGGTTCAGGTACAGGTGCAGATTTCGGCGCAGCACTTTTGGCTTGCGCTTTCGGCGTTACAACTGCTTTAGCCGCACCCGCAACAACTGTAATAGTAGGACGTTCACCCATAACAGTAGTCGCAGCTTCAGCGATATCGTTCACCAGGCGCTCACGCACCCATGATGCTACGAAATCATTAGAAGCTGTCAGCCGGATGGCATTGCCATCGACTTCTGCTTGTAACGGTGAAATCCATACTTTGAAAATGCCAGGGTTAAGGCTTTCTTGTAGAATTTCTCGGATTTGACCCCAAATATCAATCATGGGGATGTTCCTACGTTCTTTCATGCTATTCCGCAATTCGAGTTAAACCAGTGATACCTGTTAGTCTGTACACAGGTACTATCATCCGGCTAAGTTTAACAATATCTCGATTTATCTACCTTTTTTAGCAAAATGCCATTTTCGGGAGAATTATTCGACTAACGGACAACAAGTGTTGGCGCGGTCGACTTTATAGTTTCCACAATTCTGTGGAAAAGTTTTCCACAATTAGTATTGCCGAAAACTGAAGAATTCGCCTTTTAAAGCTAATATTCGAAAAAGGCAATCATCTGACGCACTTTTTATTCAAGCTTTTTTGTAAAAAAGTATGTGAGAGCCACATATCTATGTAGCTCTCACTCTCTATGCAAATCGAAACAACTTTTCTTTACAATATGTTATAAAAATATCGCTTAATTTAACGTCATCTATTCGGATACGCACATTGTAAATACCAAATATACAATCTACCAATATAAGGCGGTTACACGTGGTGAGACCCGATTAGTTATGGAAGTGGATAACGCCCGCAGGTGAACTTCTCCCCTTCAGGGCAATACTTCAACTTCTCACAGCGGGCACCCGCATCTTCGAAGACACACGGCAACTCTTTGCGACAAATTTCCAGCATCTGATTCGCCATCTCTCTAATCTCCCACTGTGCACGGGTACAACAGCGGTGCTCAAAGAAATTGATAAGGCTTCGACAGTTCATTGTTACTACAATTTTGGATTCTGTAGCTTGCGGTAACACAAAGCGGGCATCTTCTTTTGCCTTTTCGCCTCGTCCGTTATCTTCAAGAATCTTTTTTAATTCCTGATAGGCATCACCGACTTCATCTAAAAATTTCTCAAAACGTGCTTTTGCTTCAGAAATCTTTGCAAAAGCAGGCGGCAGAATGTAGTCGAAATTACTACCGTCAACATAGCGCTGGCTCTGCTGGGAATAAGATGCGATGCGATGGCGGACAAGTTGATGTGTTAAGGCACGGGAAACACCTTCTATAGCGAAGGTAAAAGAAACATGCTCTATTGGGCTGGCATGACCGGACTCCATAACCTTACGGATAAAAGCAGCCTGTTTTTCTGCGGGAATCTCTCCATCTACAAGCTTGGTGTGCATGTCGCCCACAAAGCCTGCATGGTAGCACTGCCTGAACGCTGCATAAATAACTGCCATTGGGTCTGGAGTTGAGGCAACAAGTTCTACCCTGCATGTTTTCTGAGGCATATTCCCTCCCTGGTTATAAGTTGTCGGCACGACCTATGCCAAAAAATTTAGATGACGATACGCCTTGGCTGTAGCAATTCGGCCACGATGAGTACGCTTAATAAAACCGCATTGAATAAGATACGGCTCGTAAATATCTTCAATCGTCTTAACGTCTTCAGAACAAGCAACAGCCAGTGTTTTTGCACCGACAGGCCCGCCACCGTAATGCTCAATAAGAACACTCAGTAACTTTCTGTCCATCTGATCAAGACCGCTTTCGTCAACGTCCATCATCTTCAAAGCGCTGTTTGCCAGTTCAGCATCAACTACCACTCCACCCTTAACGGTTGCAAAGTCGCGAACACGGCGCAGCAGTCTGTTGGCAATACGAGGCGTACCACGAGAACGACGACCTATTTCCAAAGCGCCGTCCGGTGCGATATCAACGCCTAAAATGCGTGCTGTACGGGTTACAATAGTTGCAAGCTCTTGCGGAGTGTAAAACTCCAGTCGGCAAATTACGCCGAAACGATCGCGCAGCGGTGAAGATAATAATCCGATGCGGGTTGTGGCTCCTACCAGAGTGAAGGGCTCCAAGTCAATCTTTACAGTACGAGCTCCCGGCCCCTGACCGATAACAAGATCGAGCTTAAAATCTTCCATCGCAGGGTACAGCACTTCTTCAACACTTATTGGCATGCGGTGGATTTCATCCACGAACAAAATGTCGTTACGTCCCAAGTTCGTTAAAATAGCAGCCAAGTCACCACTGCGTTCCAGCACAGGCCCTGAAGTTGAAACAATATTAACCCCAAGCTCTTCTGCCATAATCTGCGACAACGTTGTCTTACCAAGCCCAGGGTTACCATAGAACATGGTATGGTCCATCGCCTGACCACGCGTCTTTGCAGCCTGAATGTATACTTTCAAATTCTGACGCAGCTCTTCCTGACCGATAAAGTCATCAAGAGACGAAGGACGGACGGATTCGTCCATGCAGATATTCTGATCAGTCTCCATTCTTATCCCTTTGCAAGAGCTTTAAGCGCACTACGTAGAGCGCTGCCCACATCAAGATCCGGCTCATTTTTCAAAATAGTTTTGAGTAAAGGAGCCGCCTCATCTTCGGCGTAGCCAAGGTTAGCAAGGCCATCCAAAGCATCACGGTACACGCTTGTGACTGGAGCATCGTCCTTGCCGGAAACAACAGGCATTTCATCCACTTTAAGCTTGTACTTTAACTCAAGAAAAATATGCTGTGCGCCCTTTTTCCCGATACCGGAAACTTGTGTTAGCGCATTAATATCTTCTTCAAAAACAATACGGCGCAAATCATCCGGACGGAATACAGACAAAATTCCCAGCGCTGTTTTACCACCAACCTTGGAAATAGAAATCAGCGTGGTGTACATCTGGCGCTCATCCCATGATTCGAAGCCATACAGTTCCAATGCGTCTTCACGTACAACGGTGTAGACAAAGACTGCGATGTCACCGCCCTTAGCAGGCACTCGGTTCATAGTATGAGCTGGCAAACGGACTTCGTACCCAACACCGCCTTCTGTAACGATGATGACACTCTGCTCCGTTGTCTCTGCAATTTTACCTTCGATATATGCGATCATAATATGTGCTTTGAGGAGTTTTTATAATGAATTGAACCGGAAAGAAGAACATCGCACGCAAAATGCGTACCTGCCTCCGGCTATCAAGAGTCTCTTACCCAAGACGCCTCAATAAATAAAGGGCGTTTTACCGTTGGCATCAACAGAATTGCTGGATGAGGCTTATCCTAAGGCATGCCTCCAGCGGATTATGCGCCATATTAGTCGCATTATACCTCAATCCCTAATACCATAAATAGGTAATGAACGCACGTGATTAGAATTGAAAAAGCGTATCTTAAAGATATCTTGAATAACGACTTGTATTGAGATGACAGACAGCGGCGGCAAGTGCATCGGATGTATCTAATGCCCAGCTTGGCTTTTTCACACCCAGAATCTGCGCAACCATAAAAGCAACCTGCTCTTTAGCTGCGCGTCCACCACCCACGATGGTCTGCTTAATTTTTGTTGGCTCATAGCTGAAAACTTCAATATCGTTTGCAGCACATGCTGCGAGAGCAACCCCTCGAGCCTGACCAAGCTTTAACGCTGATGCCGGGTTTTGCGCAGTAAAGACGTTTTCCACCGCCGCAACGGTTGGTTTATGCAATTGCACAATGGCATTGAGCTCTTTAAAGATCACCCCCATACGCCGTGCAAAATCTTTATCTGTAGCTCGAATTGCTCCACAGTCTACTAATTTTGCCACACCGGAAATCTCTTCAATTACGCCCCACCCCATCACACGGGAACCAGGGTCAATGCCAAGCACTCGATTAACAGTCAAAACTTACTCCACCGTTCATATAATGATATACTCTAAATACTCACTATGAAGCCTCTGTACTCTTTCGTCCACAACTGAAAAGTACAACGACAAATTAGAACACATCAACAAAAAAGGAGAGAGTTAACACTCCCTCCTTTTTCTAGCTAATTAAGAACAGCTGTATCTTGTTTGCGGCAATTGTCTTCGCCAAAACGTTAACGTGGCCGAGAAGATGTCCTTCTCGCGGCTACAGGACAAAGCCCATCAGCCGAAGGAAACAATCACCTAAACAATCAAAACTTATTCAGCGTTAAGTTCAGCCATTACTTCGTCAGAAACGTCCATGTTTGTGAACACGTTCTGTACGTCATCATTTTCTTCAAGGAGATCGATCAGACGGAGCATTTTTTTAGCGCCTTCAGCATCGAGTTCAATGGTGTTCTGAGGGACCTTAGCACGCTCTGCGGATTCGATTGCGATGCCAGCTTCTTCAAAAGCAGTACGAACTGCTTCCAAATCGCTTGGTTCACAACGGATATCCCATTCTTCTGCTTCTTCGATGATGTCTTCAGCACCAGCTTCAAGACCAAGATCCATTACCTGTTCTTCGCTAACGGCATCCTTCTTGATGATGATCTGACCTTTATTGTCGAACATCCAAGCAACAGAACCAGCTTCACCCATGTTACCGTTACCTTTGTTCAAGGTGTGGCGCACTTCAGCAACGATACGGTTCTTGTTATCAGAAGCAACCTCGATAAGGATAGCTACACCACCTGGACCGTAACCTTCATAGGTAATCTCGTGGATATCGCCACCAGCAAGTTCGCCGGTACCTTTTTTGATTGCGTTTTCAATTTTATCTTTAGGCAGGTTTACTGCTTTAGCAGCAGCAATAGCAGAACGAAGACGCGGGTTGTTTGCAACGTCGCCACTAACTTTAGCAGCAATGATGATCTCTTTTGCTGCGCGGGTGAACTGCTTAGAACGAACTGCGTCCTGACGCCCCTTACGGTGCTTAATGTTAGCCCATTTACTATGTCCAGCCATGATTCCTCCTTACGCCGTTGCAGCGAACGCACTACAACTAGGACACTAAAAATAATTACACCCGCAACCATTTCGGGTGCTAAAAATCAAAAGGAAATCGATTTAGGATAACGGTTAGTATTCGTATTCGAATTTCTTTCCGTTAAATCCAAGACCGATGTAGAAAATTTCCTTACTTTCATCACGAGAGCTTTTTGGTTTAAAAGACTTCACGCTTTTGAAATACTTACGCATAGAAGTTGCGTATGCCTGCACATCAGGCCCCATAAAGATTTTTACAATAAAGCTGCCATTAGGCTTCAAGCAGTAGCAAGCCACATTAAGCGCTTCATAACAGAGCTCGGCAGAACGAGCCTGATCTGTAAATTTATGGCCTGTTGTTTTAGGTGCCATATCGCTGATCACCACATCAAACGGCATAATCTCGGCAAGTACGTCTTCAAACTCCTGAGAACGCTCAAAAACGTCTTCCTGCATAAAGCGTACGTTTGGTGGGAATTCTGTTTCAGTGGTCTGAATGTCAGCACCGATAACAAGTCCGTCCGGTCCCACTTTTTCAGCAGCACCAAGCGACCATGACCCAGGAGCAGCACCAAGGTCGAGAACCTTCATCCCTTTGGAGAAGATACCAAAACGCTTATCAATTTCTTTAAGCTTATATACTGATCGTGCGGGATAGTTATCTTTCTTCGCCCGCAGGAAGTAATGATCACGATATTTTTTCATAATAAAACCTGTGCATTTGTACAGTAAAGCGCAACCAACGCCAAGCGACTAAAAGGCAAAAGCCGCAGCATAGTACCGTGCTGCCATGATACCATGAGGTCATCAAAACAGCACGTCAGGGTTGTTACGCGTAATCACATCGAAGAAACTCTTCAACGCGACGGATAGTCCGCAATGGATGTAAAGGTAAAGTGAGATTTCTGCAAGTTTAACGCTACAGCATGTTCGGAGCAGCAAACTGAGGCTGTAATCGCAACCCTTCAATGGCGATACGGGCACAGGCTTCCGCATCAGAACCGGCATGGTGATGCTGAAGAGTAATACCAAGATGACCGGATACCGTATTTAGTTTGTGATTCTCTAAATCCGGCCATACCTGCCGTGCAAGTTTAACAGTGCATAAAAAACGCTCAGTTACTGACGGCATTCCTGCAGATGCAAGACAGGCAGAAAGGACAGAACGATCAAATGATGCGTTGTGCGCTGCAACAAAATCTACACCTTCAAACAACGGGGAAAACTGCGGCCATACATCTGCGAACACAGGCTCGTTTTCAACATCTTTCCAACGAATGTTATGAACCCGCACACAAAACGGACTAAAATTGCTTCGCGGTGGCTGCACCAGACGGTACAGACTATCAACAATCTCTCCGTTCTCAACACGCACCACCGCTACAGCGCAAGCGCTATCCCGTTTGGCATCGGCGGTTTCAAAGTCGATCGCGGCGAATGTTCCTTTATATCCAGACATATTATTTGCCCCAAGGAAGTACTGGAACCGTGGAGATTGAGTTTTTAGGCGAACCTTCTACCACACGGTCACTATAGGAGAGGTACACAAGCACATTACGCTTAGGATCGTAAAAACGTACAACCTGCATTGTTTTAAAAAGCAAAGAAGTACGCTTCTTAAACACAGCTTCGCCATCCTCTTTACCATCACGAACACGTTTAGGAATACTGATCGGTCCAATCTGTACGCAATCAACAGAAGCATCAGAAGTATCTTCTGCCAGCCCCAAAGATCCGCTTACGCCGCCTTTCTTAGCGCGACTCAGATAGCAGGTAACACCGTCAATATCCGGATCGTCAAACGCTTCAATAAGAATTTTGTCATTAGCTCCGAGAATCTTAAACACGGTGCTCACGGAACCAATTTCTTCTGCGACAGCAACAGAAGTCATACCAAGCACAAGTGCCATGCTTAGTAGCAGTGTATGTAGTTTCATACGCTCTCCTCTCCGAATGATTTCAAGAGAGCGATTCAACCGTAAAAACGGTATTTTTGCAAGCTTTGCCCATTTTCCCACACAGGTCCGACCGTATCATTGGAGTTTTTTTCAATTGATGTACACTTATTTCATATCCGTCCAAAAAACAGCATTACGGCCGTATGCGGATATTTGTCATACAATTTTTGCAAGAATAACTTAACAAGGAGACCGTTATGCTCCCAGAAATTAATAAAATTCTTCTTGCCACTGACCTTTCAGAAGATGCCGCAGTCGCTCTGCGCTATGCCATTAGTCTGTCAGAAAAATATGATGCCGAGCTCATCCTTCTTCATGTACTCCCAGAGATGCGGGATCAGCTTTATTTAAGCTCTGGTTTCGATTTTGCTGCAATTTACGATGACAAGACATTGAAGGTATTGCTTGAAGCCGGTGCAGAAAAAGCCAAAGAAACCGTTGCAGACATGATGCGCCAACAATGTGAAGAAATTGCAGAAGGCAGCGAAAAATGTGCAGCCATCACGATGAATCCAATCATCGCAACCGGCAACGCAGTAAAAAAAATTCTAGAACATGCAAAAGAATGCGATCTGATTGTCATGGGAACAAAAGGGCACAGTAAAATTGGTGGTATTCTTGTAGGTAGTGTTGCACAAGGTGTTATTGCCAAGAGTCCTACACCGGTACTCATTGTCCGCTCATAACATTCAGTCATCGGAGATTGTCATGCTGCCTCAAATTCACAAAATTCTATATGCAACTGATCTTTCCGATCCGGCTAAGCACGCTCTTAGTTATGCACTTTCCATTGCCAAACAATATCAGGCAGACCTCATGCTGTTACACGTTATCCCGGACTGGGCACGCAATATATCACTTTCCTCCGGCCTCGACTTTGCAACAATTTATAACGAAGACGCATGGCTCAAAATCAAAGACGACGTTCTTCGAGTTAGCATGAAACACGCAAAAGAACGCATTGAATCTACCTACAAAAATTACAAGCAAGAATTGGAAGCAGCAGGTATTGCCACGAGTGTCCATGTACAGACTGGGCACCCTGTAAAAACCATCCTGCAATTTGCCAATCAGGCTGATTTAATTGTTATGGGTACCTATGGGCATTCCAAACTCGGCAGTATCTTCGCAGGCAGTGTAGCCCAAGGCGTTATTTCTAAAAGTACAAAACCGGTATTGGTTGTGCACTTGGAAAAGGACGGAACCGAAGCTCCGCTATAATTTTCAATCACAAAAAGAGGGGAATGCATTCCGCATTCCCCTCTTTCACTTTTTATTCCCTACGTTCTGCTCTAGAATATGCACGCATAGTACTCCCCCGGAAAACGTCTTAAGCACTTACTGACAATTCAATTCAGTCGTTAGCAAAGCTTAGCACCAAGCGGCACGTCCTTATCAACTCCGCATAACACAATGTCGCCATTGCCATCGGCAAAACCAGTCACAAGACATTCCGACATAATGGGACCAATCTGCTTGTTAGGAAAATTCACAACAGCCACAACCAGTCGGCCCACCAACTCTTCCGGAACATAATGTTTTGTTATCTGCGCACTAGACTTACGCTGTCCGATCTCTTCACCAAAATCTATATGCATTATGTAAGCAGGCTTGCGTGCCTCTTTAAAAACTTCTGCTGAAAGAATCTTTCCCACGCGCAATTCCACTTTTTCAAAATCATTCCATGCAATAGTTTCCATACTCTTTTTTCATCCTCTAGATGTTACAGGAACATTTTAACTTGGTCTGGGAACCTATTGGAAGAATAGCAGATAGCGTTATAAGCGTCTTGAACAAAACTGACATGCTATCCCTGTTATGCAGGCATCCTTTGTTTCTTATATTGTCCAGGAGTCAATCCGTATCGCTTCTTAAATTGTCGAGTAAGGTGGCTTTGATCTGAAAGCCCGACCTGCGTTGCAACATCAGAAAAGGACACACCACTGTCTATAAGATTGCGGGCTTTTTCCAAACGGAGTTGTGTTAAATATGCATAAGGAGTCATTCCCTTTTGTAATCTAAACAGGCGGATGAGATGATAGCTTGTACAACCAAGCATAGCTGCCAGCTCTTCAAGCAAAATAGGAACATCTAGATGCACATGAAAATATTCGATGGCCTTAGCAACACGCTTATCACCTACGTCACGCGCAGGCTTAATCTTATGCCCACCACACGCCTCGAACAACCTAGAGAAGGTTTCCAAAACCAGTTCATCTGCCCGTAGCGTATCCCGCATCCCAAGTAGATACTCATGCAAGACTGTCAGATTTTGCCACAAGCCTACATGTTCTATCACCCTGTTTCCTAACGGAGCCATGTATGCTTTTTCATATATACGTGCATACTGCTGCTGGAAAAATTCCTCCGAACAGTAAAAACTGCGCAGGTGACTGCTAATTTCATCACAGGAACGGTTAGCATGTGGAACCTCAGGTTCAATCAAGCTGACGGCACCTGTCTGCAACACATCACTTCCGCCGTTTACAGTATAATGCTCGCCAGTTTCCGAATTCAGCCACAACACATACGCATCATGTAAGTGCGCACGAAACTGATGACCTCCGGCACAAGATAATATCTCAAGTCCGGCATATCGAGATGGAGGATACACTATATTCATAGTCCCCATACTAATCACTTCCTACAACATGAAGCAAGACGCTTCTGAAAACTAAACATAAAAAAAAATCTGCCCTTACGGACAGATTTTTTCTCAACTATGTTGTTGCACACGTAGTTAGACAGCGGAAGGCATCCCGCCTTTCAGCTGTTTTTCCTCCTCAATCATTCTGGCAACCTTTTCGGTTAACCGCAGAAGCTGATTAGAGAAACTGGCTTCATTATCGTACCACGCTACCAGCTTAAGCATTGTTCCATCCTGAACTGCAGTAAGCTGTCCATCCACAATAGAACCGAACGTGGAACCATTAAAATCAGACGAGACAAGAGGCGCTTCGGTATATCCAAGGTGATCGTTTGCAGCTTCGCGCAGCACCCTGTTCACCTCTTCTACCGTAGTTGATGTTTCAAGTTCCAAAACGCAGTCAATCATTGCCACGCTCACTGTCGGCACACGATAAGCAATGCCCTGTAATCTTCCTTTCATGTCAGGAATAACTTCAGCCACTGTTTCAGTAGTTCCCACGGGGGTTGGAAGTATATTCATATGACACGCACGGGCGCGACGAAGATCAGGATAATCATCATCCAGCAGCATCTGACGTTGCGTAACCGGATGGATAGTTGTCATATATCCCCTTTTTACACCAAAGTGATTATGGAGATGATACAACGGAAGTGCAAGACAGTTTGTAGTGCAGGATGCGTTAGAAATAATATGATGATCAGCGTGCAGATCCTGCTCGTTCACCCCCATAACAATCGTAACATCCGCCTCTGGCGCAGGACAGGCAACAATCACCTTTTTAGCGCCGCAAGCCATGTGTTGCTGACAATGTTCGCGGGCTGAAAAACAGCCTGCCGCTTCTATGACAATATCGCACTCACTCCAGTCCCACTTGTGGCAAGCTTTCTGGGTAACGGACACAAAAGAGTCCTTCAGCATAAAGCCGCCTTCAACGCTTTTAGCGTCCATAAAGCGACCATGAGCTGAATCGTATCGTAATAGATGCGTCGCATCTTCAGCGGACATGAGATCATTAACCGTTACAAGGCGCAAGTTCTCATGTCCGGAGAGTAAGCGGGTAAGGTACCGGCCAATACGGCCGAATCCATTAATCCCAATAGTTACAGACATCTCTCCCCCAGCTGAAAAACACAACATGCCGGACAAATGGGAGCCATCCGGCAACCGAAAAGTCTAGGCTTCCCAAATTTCAATACTTTCATCTGAAATTTCTAAGTCTTCAATGAAAGCAGTTGCAAAGCCTTCTTCACCTTCCGGTACGATGACAACAAACTGAATATCGTGACCATCTGCATAATCTGCAAATGCTTTAAAACGCTGAGAGGTTTCCGGCAGAGCAAAAAAGTCTTTTGTAACAACGTCAAAGATAAATTTAACGTTTTTTCTGTTAGTCGCCTGCAGCTCCGGCATAAAACCATTCACTTCTTCCGGTTCATCAAAACCCTCGAACCCGTAGGTGCGAATATCTTTGTATCCGGAGTCCATCAATGCTTCTAATGCGGTTTCTACTAATTCATCACGCAGTTGTAACACGTCATCATGCATGTTTTTCTATGACCTTATAATATATAGTAAAAGATATTTCTCCGCAGCACGCCACACATGCAACGCGGAGCTAGTAATTTCAGCATACACTCGTACTGCATAGCTAATCCCAACTGCCTGGTCAGTCAAGACGTATACTCGCGTAGGCTGTGGTTTTTCTTCATATTTGCATAAGTTATTTTTACAATTATTTCTATACGTTCCTACTCTACTATTCAGTATCGATTACAACAACAGCATAAACAAGAGTAGGTTGAGTATAAGAAATATTAAACGCGCGACTGTTATATTCCATATCAGTCAGCTTTATTAACTTCATAAGTTTTTTTTTGATTGCACTATGAAAAAATCGGCGTAGAATGGCTTTGCCGCCAGTGTTATCTCAAAAATGAGACTCTCGTTCGCCTCGCTCCTCTGCTCATACCTTTTTTATGAACGCAAAAACAACACGGCAGGTAGTAAAATTTATGTGTAATCCCTCTGCAGTACTGCTTACT
Source organism: Halodesulfovibrio marinisediminis DSM 17456 (assembly GCF_900129975.1). NCBI lineage: Bacteria > Pseudomonadati > Thermodesulfobacteriota > Desulfovibrionia > Desulfovibrionales > Desulfovibrionaceae > Halodesulfovibrio > Halodesulfovibrio marinisediminis. The sequence goes on along the minus strand of NZ_FSRG01000003.1, from coordinate 8,276 downwards.
GCAGAGGGATTATTAATTCTTTTTCGCAAGTTACTGTCAGTACACCACTAGGACAGTTGCCTTTTCCATACAGTAACGCACTCTACCGTGAGTACACACTCATTGTTATGGAATGATTTGCAGACTATTTTGACTATCATACCAAATCCTCGTACTGTTGGATTAGGTATGGAGGACTCATGAACTTTCGACAGCTAGAACTTTTTCTTTCCCTTGCTAAGACGCCTAATATTTCTGTTGTGGCTAAAGAGCATTTTCTCACCCAATCTGCTGTTTCAGTTGCCATCAAAGGGCTGGAACAGGAGCTTGGCGTTCAGCTTTTTGACCGCCTCAATCGCAGACTTAGTCTGAACTCTAATGGAAGAATGCTGCTGCAGAATCTTGAACCGGTTATGCAGGACTTCCATAATGTACTTCATTCATTTGAAGGTGACTTGCTCACTGGCATATTGAAAGTTGGAGCCTCATCAACTATTGCCGACTATATCCTACCGCAGATTCTGTTCGAAGTTTCCGATTCGTATAAACAGGTTACTATTGAAACCGTATTCTCAAACCCGCAGGCTATTATTGAAAAAGTAGAAAACGGTGACGTTGATCTTGGACTGGTGGAAAAAGAAATTCCTAACAAGATGCTTATCTATACCCGTCTTTGTGAAGACGATCTCATTATTGTTTCCACGGATGAAAAACTAGCCCAAAACGGCCCGTACGACATCGAAGACCTCCTCGATAAAAAATGGATTATTCGTGAATCAGGGGCTGGTGTCCGTGACGCACTTGAAGACTACATGGGACCATTGATGAACAAACTGAATGTAGTTCTTGAGCTGGACCATACAGAGTCCATCAAGCGAATCCTTCACAATCCTCACACAATCTCTTGCATGTCCCCGTTTGCAATTCAACGTGAACTGGACAGCGGTGAAGTGTTCCCAATTGAAATCAAGGGGCCGCCAATCAGCCGTTACTTCTACTCTGTTACCCACAAAGTGAAGTACCGCACACGCCTGCTGGATAAGTTTGAAAAAGCTGTTTCTTCCTACCTGGACACAGACAAACTTCTCTACAGGATCTAACAACGCCGACTTGCAAACTACGACATTCGCACGTACTGTTTTTTACTACATGATTCTTCAAAAAGGATGAGCGCAATGTTATGGAATGAACTGTTTCACGTGGTGGGACAAGACTGGATGCTATTTGGTCTTGCTTTCATCTTACTCTTTATGTTTATACGTCGCGCTCTGCGCGTAGGCGGTTTTCTGGGTTTCACCGGCGTAATCACAACAGCGATTCTTCTTGCCATGCTTACATGGCTGCAATGGAATAAATACCAAGTCGGCAATTCCATTGTGCAGATTATTACGTCGGATAATCCTTCATACCGGATCCTTACTCCTGATAAGGAGCCGATGTTTAAGCCTGTAATCGTAACCATCGACAATGTTCGATACATTACAGACGCAGAAAATGAAAAATCTCAGAAGCACCTGCCATGGCGAGTCATCGCCATGCCCAAATAGAGCGATAAAAAAGCCCACTTACAAGTGGGCTTTTTTTATCGACATAACAGCCAGATAACACAATTTCGCGCCTCCTGAAGGATGTACTGCGAAACACTGCCAAACAAATAAGCATCACTACGAGTCATCCCTCGCCTGCCAATAACAAGTGTATTGTAATGTCCCTGTCTTTGTTCCTTCAAAATATTTTTTGCTATCAGACGCTTACGCTCAGTATCTTCCAAAGGCTCATCACGTTCATCAAGCGTCACAAACTTATTCTTAACACACGCAGGATCAAGTTCAGACTGCTCCAACTCTTTCACTATCTTATTGTGCAACTTCAACTGCTTTTCATGCTCCTTCGTGCATTCATCCTTCCATAGACTGGTAGTTGCATAAAGTGAACAAGCGGGAAGCTGCTCTACTGTCAGCACCATAATCGTATACTTGCCTTCACACCTGCCCGAAATCAGCTCCATCAGTTCTCGGCAATAAGTAAGAGCTTCACGGGCACTTTGACTGGCATCATATGCCACAAGAATTCGCAGTTCTTTCACTGTACATCTCCTTCAGCAATACATCGGAAACGACCCCTTATTTAAGGAAGTGTATCTCCCCGCTAATCTTCTTTGCATGATAACTATGGTGTTATACTATTCCAGTAAGCTTAACCAAACCATAGTACAACTAATAATAAAAGTTACAGCCAAGCACAGGAGTATTTATATGGAGAAAACATTCAAACAGATTCTGCAAAACAGACGGGCAATCAACTTTTTTGACCCTGAACGCAAGGTTCCGGAAGGATTGCTCCGAGAGCTTGTTGCTGATGCAGCCCACACTCCTTCAAGCTTCAACTTGCAGCCTTGGAATATTATAGTACTTCGGGATAAGGACGAAAAAATGCGCTTGCAAAAGCTGGCAATGAATCAGCCAAAGGTAAGCGAAGCCCCTGTCACACTCATTATGCTTGCAGATACAAAAGCATGGCATAAAGACAACGACTCGCTACAACTCGTGCTTAATCATAAATTGCAAGACGGGGAACTGAAAGAAGAGCAACGCGACTGGTTTCACGGTGTCTGCGAAAAACTATATGGAAAGTCACGTGATTCAGAATTGGCGTTTGCGGTAAAAAACACTGCCTTCTTTGCAATGTCTCTTATGTATGCCGCAACAGCAAGAGGCCTGCAGACACATCCCATGGATGGCTTTGACCATGACGGGGTAAAGAAAGAATTTAATATTCCGGAAAATTATTGGGTTCCACTGCTCATGTCTGTGGGCTACCACGCTAAGAACGCAGAAGTCCTTCCGATAAAACAACGTAAGTCCTATGACGACATCGTTCTGTCATTTGCATAAAAATTCACTGCGGTGGGCATTATACATGCCCACCGCAGAAACAATCTTACAATTTTACTCGGTCTGCTAATTCCAGACACATATCTGCTTTATTGAGCGTATAAAGATGGATACCTGGTGCACCACCATCAATAAGCTGACGAATCTGGTTAACAGCAAACTTTAACCCAGCTTCTTTTACAGCCTCATCGCCACCTCTTTCGTTCGCTTCTTCCAAAGAAAGGTATAACTGCCCAGGAATGTTCGCGCCACACAGGCTTAAAATACGACGAATAGAGCCAAGAGACTGAATCGGCAAGATCCCCGGAATAACCGGCTTATTGATTCCATTACTCCGCAGGCGAGATACAAAATCAAAGTATTCACGCACATCGAAAAACAGCTGTGACACAACAAAGTCACTGCCTGCATCAATTTTAACACGAGTGTAGTGCAGGTCATCAGCAAAAGTTGGAGACTCAGGATGCGCTGCAGGATACCCAGCCACTGAGATACCAAAGTCTGGATGCTCAGTACTTACAAGATTCACAAGGTCAGAAGCATATCTGAACTCCTGATCATCCCAGCTAAATTTCTCATCCGCTGGAGAGTCACCGCGCAGTGCCAGCACGTTATGTACATCTGCTTCACGCAGTTTATTAATAAACCCGTTAATTTTTTCTTTTGAAGCGCCTACGCAGGTAAGGTGAGCCATGGGCTCAATACCGGCATCATGCTTCATACGTGATGTAATTTCGAGGGTATTATCTTGTGTGGAACCACCTGCACCATAGGTAACAGATGCAAATAATGGATTAAGCGCCTTTAGACGATCCACTGTAGAAAAAAAGGAATCCCACTGTTTTCTTTCCCTTGGAGGAAAAAATTCCAGTGAATAAAAAGGCTTACTTTGACTCTGAATGGCATCAATAATTTTCACAAAACTACCCTCAACATTTCTATTTAAACAACCCAGTATCACTTTTTGTTCATGTGATGCCTACTTATATATCAATAGAACTTGATATGTCAATATTTAAATATAGTCATTTAGTTTGAAGTGGACAGACAGGTGACCGAGGCGTATTAACCTGATAAGAAACAAATAGAATTTACATAAAGGAGTTGAATTTCCTATGTATCCTTGGCAAATTTTTTATTTGGTAGCAGTTGCAGCTCTTGCTGGTTATGTACTTCTCCGTTCTCCTGAAGGAGCGACCGGAAAAATTATGACATTTATGCTTAACTGGCTTGCACCATACACCTCCATCACCATTGCTTTTGTTGCAATTTTTCAGCAGGGTTTTCTTCCTGCGCTGCCGTTTTTTGCTCTTGCCGCTTTCTGTTTTATTACGTTCTTAAAACGAAGCACAAACGCAACTGCAAAAGAATCGATGACCAAATCATAAAGCCGTGCAAAGCATATTCCTAGATGATTGATTGCCGTCGCTTAGCCCTTTCAGCTGTAGCTGGTTTAATTTTAGTCTGCAGCTCAATTCTTCCACTTAAGGCAGATGTCAACTGGACTCCAGTTGCCAAAGGGCTGGCTTTGGCTGAAATTCCTCTGAAAAACAGTGGACTAAGATCTGCCGCAATCACAGCACTTCGCATTTGTCCTAGAGACTATGAATTTTTGCTGCTCATGCGTTCCAGAGAAGGCGATGCCTTTACTCCTGAGCAATGGGCAGCACGCTTCAATCTTACAGCGCTCATAAATGCCTCCATGTATCTTCCCGATAACTCTAAGAGTACTGGATACATGCGCGACAAAAAACACACCAATAATGGCTTCATCCATAACAGCTTTGGTTCGTTCTTTGTCGCAAACCCTATTCAAAAAGGCCTACCTACCGTAGACATCATAGACCGACACCAACATGAACATGGCAAACTGCTTCCCTGCTACTCAACGGTCATTCAGAACTACCGACTTTTTTCAGAATCCCGCACCCCCCTCTGGCCGAAAAAAGCAAGAGAGACATCCATTGCAGCTGTCGCAAAGGACTCAGCAGGAAACATAGTATTCATTCATTGCCGCACCCCTATGACAGTTCGTAAATTTACCAAACGCCTACTTGAGTCTGAACTACAACTAGAATCCGCCATGTATGTTGAGGGCGGTCCTGAAGCGAGTATGTATTTAAAGACTCCTGCTCTTTCACGCAGTTGGGCTGGTCGTTACATCGGAGATTTTTGGAATACCGAAGGCAAACAATGGATTCTACCCAATGTACTCGGTATCCGTGCAAAGGCTGACCGTTAGCCACTTGATTTTGCCTGCATGCCTTGATAGTTCTTTATCAGGTCGTCTCACCGGTTATACTCATACTACTTAAGCAGACCGAAACTGTTCAAATCCACACTACACCTTGTAGTGATATAAATACTTATCCAGTTAGGAGAGAGCACATGCCTCTTTATGATTTTGAATGTCAAAAGTGCAAAGAAGTGTTCGAAGAAATTGCTTCTTCAGACTGTACTTCAGGTGAAACCTGCCCTGCGTGCGGAAGCACAGACACCATCCGTATGGTTAGTGCTCCAAGTCCTATTCCGGGCAGTGGTACAAACCGCTTACCAAGCACACTCGTGCGTGGTGGTGGAGCTAAATTTGAAAAAGTACCAATGCCTAAAAAACCAATTCCAAAATCAAAGCCGAACTGCCCATCCGGAGGATGCGGAAGCTGCCCAAGCGGCTCAGGCAATTAATACTAAAAAAAGCCGAGGTAATTACCTCGGCTTTTTTTATCAAAATAATATCAAACTGTTCCACGCTTACGCATTCTTCGCTGCTGTCTTACTCGCCGTTCCGGTATATATGGATCAACATGAACTAACGCATCGGCAACATCATATTCACTATTCATCAGCAAGGTCTCTACCCTATCTGCAATAGCATGACCTTCCTCTACAGAAATCGAACCATCGACAGCTACATGCAAATCTACAAATACTGCCACTCCCTGATACCGGGTTCGCACTTTGTGCACATCCAGCACACCATCGACTGATTCTGCCAGCTTTTTCAAGTCCTCAACGGTCTCTGTCGATACACCTTTATCTACAAGCTCATTTACAGCTGGCATAGCAACTTCCCAAGCTGCATGAATAATAAAGAAAGCAACAATAATCGAACCGACAAGGTCAACCCAATAAAGATTAGGAAAAGCAAGTGCAACAAGTACGGAGGCAGCCGCAGGGATAGAACTCAACGCATCACTGCGATGATGCCATGCGTTGGCAATAACGGAGGGAGCTTTATGCAGGCGTCCATAATACGCAGTCCATCTATAAAGTACTTCTTTTACCACAATTGATAATAATGCTGCCCACAAAGCTACATATTTAGCATGGTGTAAACGTTGCTCTGAATACGCAACAGAGGCATCGACAACAATACCAATGGCAACTACGGCGAGCAAAATACCAATTCCGGCAGTAAGCAATGTTTCATATCGCTGATGTCCATATGGGTGTGCATCATCTGGAGGAGCTGTCCATATCCGCACACCAATCAACAAAGAAACATCTGTCAGCAAGTCAGAAAGACTGTGAATACCATCCGCGGTAACAGCACGACTGTTACCCAAAATACCTGCAACAATCTTTATCAACGCAAGCAGGACATTAATAACAAGCCCAACCCACGTAACTTTTGAAACAGCAGCAATCTGTTGTATCCGCCTAATCTCATCTGGCATACATTATCCCGTAAGCTCATGGTCCATTATAGGGTTACATTTTGGAAACTCATATCCATCAAATCATAAAAAAGAAGAGAATCAGACGGTTCATTCCAACATAACGTTTTCAGCACCTCATTCACCTGCAACGACGCCGCCATTGCAACTGTTGATGCTGGAGTCCCAAGAACATCTTCCGCAGCGCCGCCAGAACCAAACAATTCAGCAGGACCAGTCTGGCCTGGCAAGATTGTCCCTACATACCCACTCAAACCAGCAACTGCAGCTGTTACCATCGGTACATTGCAAACAGCGGCAGCCTGCTGCAAATCAAGTCGGGTATCAAGTCCACCAAGACAATCCACTACCACATCAACATGCTTAGCATAGTCTATTAATGCATCACCACGGAGAAAATGATCAACTCCGATAAAATTAATTGTGGGATTCACACGCTGCAAACGACGCCTGGCTGTTTTAGCTTTCTTTTCACCAAGAGAGTCAAAAGTAGCATTCAGCTGTCGATTCAAATTTGTTGGCTCAAAAAAATCGCCATCAGCTCCGACAATCGTTCCCACGCCAAGTCGAGCCAGTTGTTCAACAACATAACCTCCCAGCCCACCAAGCCCTACTACAAAAACTTTGGAGCTGAGTAGGTTATATTGATCTTCCATAGAGATTAATGAAAAGTTTCGAACATACCTTTCTGGCAGGATATTTTGTTTTAACGCCGCTTTTTCAATTTCAATAAGCGGAGTCCCTTCAGCTTTTGAAAATGCCTCTATTGCTCTAACAGTTAAAACAGAAATAGCTTCACCGTTCGGCAATGTTAAAGACTCACTTGCTTCCTCAATAGCATGAGATAATACAACGTTAGTATTCATATAAGGTACACTCCCTCTGCTCACCTAACCATATCAATACACTGTCCGCAAGGTACTACGATATATTTCAAACTAAAAAGAGCGTAAAGACCTGAAGACTAAACTGCAATACCACCGAAAGGAGTATAATGATACATCTGCAAATTGTATATCTGAGTAGAGTACGACATTATTCTAGCGTCAAAGGCTTGTCTGCATCCCGTTCCAACGAATATCTTCGTGAATTTCTTAGGAGAACAATTTCCAGACGAAAAGCTATCTATGTCGAAGGAGAGTTATCCTTATTCTGATTCAATTCCCCAGCCCAACCAGTAACAGTACTAGTTCATTTCATAAAAAAGGTTTGCACAGCCTTGGATCAAAGCGTCGCCATAAGACGCTTTTAAACTTTATCACAACCCTTATCGCGTAGGAGAAATCCAACAGGATCTAAGAAACAAAAAACGCCCACTAGCTTCAAAGCTAACGGGCGCTCACACTTTACTGCGTACTATCGACCAACCAAAAAAAAGACCGCGTTTCGTTTGAAACGCGGTCTTAGAAATAAATCTTGGCAGCGACCTACTTTCCCACAGGCTCCCCTGCAGTATCATCGGCGATGGTCGGCTTAACTTCCGAGTTCGGAATGGGATCGGGTGTACCCCAACCTCCATGGCCACCAAGAAAAATATGTCGGGTCAGTCAGTTCTTTGGAAAGGCGAGCAATATTTACCTTGCTGCCACATCAAAGGGCTAACCCTGAAATATAATCTTAAGGGAGGAAAAGAATGATTTGATGTAGAAAAATAAGGCTCACGGACTATTAGTACTGGTTAGCTGAAGGCATCGCTGCCCTTACACACCCAGCCTATCAACCTGGT